>CAYFTD010000141.1:0-9791 GCA_964345915.1 uncultured archaeon | reverse complement strand
AATGTCAAGTTGGTCGCAGGAGATGACCTATTGTTTCAGTTCGACTTTGCTCGTGGCATCGTAATCATCAATCCACGGCACCACGTAGTGGAAGACTTCCAGGTCTTCAAGTTGTATGTAGAACTGCTTTCAAAGCATTATGACATAGACGCCTCTGCATCAGACACAACTGACACCTGGTGGCTTCTTACGATGGACCTTGCTAGTGCCAAGTCTTCAAAGGCTAAGCCTCTTCTGGAGGATGACGCACTCAAAGCCTACGAGGACTTCTTTGTGGATGCTACAGACAGTTCGATGCACATTGAGGCTGAAGTAATCTCGGATGGTTCAGCAGAACAGTTCGAGGTACAATACCTGCTTGTGCTGTTTGACAGAGTCTCAAAACTCAAGCGGCGCAAGAGAGCAAAGTAGCTTGCTCGAGAACAGCATTATCAAAGTAAGGCGGTGGGTTTGGATATGAGTGGAAGTACGGTAGTTGAGAGTATTCCAGTACTAAAGAGGAATCTTGGAATAACGGATATTGAGGCCAAGGTGGTTCTCTCGATCTTCCTCGGTGGTAATCTTACTTCTGGGGGAATCGTCGAGATCACTGGAGAATCAAAGAGGAAAGTAGGAAGCGCGCTCAAGCGTCTGGAAAAGAAGGGGTTAATCCTCAAAGTAGAGGGCGTTGTAACAGTCTATCGACTGGCTCCTACGATTCTTGCATTAGAGGATGTGCTCTCTTCTATCCAAGGAGATTTGTCCTCACTTTCTGAAGAGACTCGGAAGTTGTTCGAGGCTCAGTCCGGAAAAGTGGACCAGGGTATCGAATTGGTCATTGAGTCCCATAAGAATACCATAGATGATGGGAAAGTTGCTTTGCAGACGTATGAGTCCAATACGATTGACACAGTCCAATCCCAGATTGATACAGTCGTTACTCTTACTACCCAGGTCCTCAGCGAGTTTGCACAAAGTATCGAAGAAGCGTTAACAGGTCTGGATGTGACTCTTGATGAAGGCCTTGGCACTCGACTCACCGCGCTTCAAAAAGAACTTGACAAGAGCCAGAAGACTCTCAATCGCAAACTCAATAAGACTACGAGAAGTTTCAAGAGATCTCTGAATGCTGAGCGCAAATCGTCAGCAGCCGCCGTGGATGGACTAAGGAACAAGATTGCAGCTCTAGTCGAATCGCTCAGTGCCTCATTGTCTTCCACTCTAGAGGAATCAAGAAGAGCTGTACAGGTTTCTGGGGAACAAATGAGCAATAGGATTTCTGAAGAGTCAACAGGTGCATCTGACAGCGCAATAGCGGCGTTAACTACGGCCAGCGAGGAACTTGAGGCGATGCTCTCCCAGCTTGATGATCAGCTTAGCACCAATTATCTGGCAGGCGAAGAGTCACTGAACGAGATGATATCAAAGAGACGAGACCTTGTTCGTGAAGAGGCAGAATTTGCCAAGGCTCGTATTGAAGAGGCACTTCAACTCTCTGAAACAGTGAGGGCGGATATTGAAGAATGGAAGGCTGAAATTGCGGCGTTTATGGATGTGGCAACTCAGTCACTGAAGTCCCAACTTGACCAAATCCAGTCTACAGAGTCAAAGTACTTGGAAACCGTAAAGACAGCAGCGTCTGGTCTTATTGATAAGACTCAGAAAGTGTTCGACGACGAGTATGAGTCCTTGAAGGATATGGCAACTGATGTGCATACCGAGTTCGAGGCAAACCTTGGAACCTGTCGAATGTCCACACTGGCGCTTTTGGAGAAGCAACTGAATGCCCACGAGCAGAAGCTTGACAAGGCCAATCTTCAGGCGATTGCCGACATGGACAAATGGTCAAATCATGCGCTCACGTCCATGAACCAGAATCTCACTCAGGTTGTAGAGGAAGTAAGTGCGATTTTGGACACAGAAGCCTCAGAGATTGACACGCTTGCTGAAGCGATAAACAGCAGACTCAAGTCGGCATACAACACCGTGATGAAGACCTCCACGACGAAGCAGAAGTCTGCTCTCACTTCTGTGAAGAAGATCACTCACGACTTCGAGGCTGATGTCGGAGAACGACTTGCTGAAGTCATTGCTGGATATGCCGAAACTACAAAGTCTCAGATTACTGAGGCGAAGGCACTGTATGGCAGTCTCAACAAGCGTGTTGACAAACGACTCGCGACAGGCGTAAGTGCCTTGACTTCACATGCAAACAGAGTCCAGAAGGAGATAGACAAAGCAATTGAAGAGCAGGTGGCTCGAATTGATCAGCACTCGGAGGGAATACGCAATGAGTTCCATGTTCAGGTCGAGGACATAACTAGACAGTTCATCAATCTGACGAAGAGCATTGAAGCCGCTTTCAACGGATTCCTATCGAGTCAGACCACCGAAGCTCGCGATCTAATTGCCTCGGTTCACACGGAGTTCAAAGGATCGCTCAAGTCAGAGATTGGGTTTCTCCAAGAGGATTCTCAGAAACTGCAACAGGAGTTCTCGGTAGAGCTGAATGCCAAGGTGGACGAGCTCGTGGGAGCTGTTGACGGCATGAGGAAGGCCCTTGAGGAACTCACTGTTGAGAATCGGACAGAGATCTCCAAGTCTATGGCCGATGCCCTCAGTGGAATAGAAGATGCTGTGAGAAGCACACAAGATGCTCTCAAGGAAATGGAAACTGGGACGATTCGCCAGTTCGCGGACAACATCGTTCAAGTTTCGAAGGAGTTCAAATCTACTGTCAATAGTGCACGCGACGGCATTGCAGAGAGAGTGGTAAATGTTTCAGACACTGCTGAAAGTGCAATGTCGAAGAATACTGCGAAGATGAAGTCCGTCATCGACACCTACTTCACTGAACAAGATGAGTCACGCGAGAAGCTTTTGGCAAACACAAGCAAGAAGATGGACGGTCTTGCTTCCAAGCTCTTGAAGGCTTCCAATGAGAGAGTTGAGAAGTTCCAGACTTCTCTTGCCAACAAGGACGCATCTAGGTCGGAAGCAGTAAGAACCACAAGAGAACATGCTGTGGCGGCGATAGAGGAGCGAAGAAACGAGGTTTCGCTTGCATTCATCGGAGCGTCTGAAGGACTAGAAACGGCGGCAGGAAATCTGACATCCTCGTTGGAACAGCTTGGGACCAAATTGAATGCAGAGATGGCCACTATGGCAACTGGCCTGACCAAGGCCGCGGACAAGACTGCTTCGAAGATTGGAGAACGTGGCGAGAAGAGTCTCAAGGAGTACGAAAGGCTTAGTCGAGCACTACTCAAGAAATCGGAAGCTGGTCTTCGGAAACTGTCAACGGAATTCGGAGAGAAATCAACGGGCCTCTTAACAACTGTTGGAGAAGGATTCTCTGACATGCCAGAGACATTCAAGGGCATCATAGACGCGTCTGTTACCGAAGCCACAGAGAAAGTCGATGAATACTGTCATGGAGCCACAGCGGCGATTGACTCTTCGTTCTCCAAGTTCACAGAGTTGGCTCAACCAGTCGCAGAAGAAGCACATGGACTTCTGGAGCGAGCTTCAACCTTGGCAACAAAACACGTTGAGAATGCTCTCTCTGAAGCCAAACAAGGAGTCCTTGTATCAAACCAGTTCTTGGCCAGAAAGCTCGAGTCAATCGGTCTGGACCTCAAGACACATCTTGGCGGCGAAACAGCACGACTTGTAGAGAAGGTTAGAAGCAATCTCACATCCAAGAACTCCGAGATAGGTGCTAGTGCTTCCAAGGCCGCTACAGATACAAAGGAGGGAATGTCAGTTCTTCGACAGGGAAGGAATGATGCGCTGAACAGTCTTGCAGAACACGTGGACAAGACAATGCGGCAGTGGGGGACAGAGCAGAAGAAGACCCTGAGCACCATCGAATCTCAGATTGATGAGGCTGTTCAGGCGGTTTCTGAGATCACCAATCGAACAATGGAAACGCTGGAGGCTGTCAAGGCTTCCGGAGAGGAGTTGTTGACAGTTCCTAGTGATAGGACTTGGTATGTCACTGGAAGTGACGAGATCTGTGCTCACATGCAGGACATGGCCGCCAGAGCAGAGAAATCCGTAGTCATTTCAGTTCTAAGTCTTGACTGCCTCAATCTCAAGAAGCTGGCTAAGTCAAAGGCTCCGAGGCGAAGAGTACTCATAATCCCGGAGATGGAGGAGGCCAACCCTGAACTCGAAACCCTGAAGGGTTGGAGGATCTGGCAGACAGCATCACCAACCATACTGGCTGTCAAAGATGACAGTGAGATCCTCATCGGAGGATCTGAGGAGTCTGACGCTGACCTTGCGATTGTGTCAACTGAGTCTTCATACCTCCAGCTGTATCAACACTTCCTTGGACCACGACTGACTAGTGGACGCAAGAGTGTGTCATAGTTTGATGCTGTATATTATCGCGTCTTCATCACCGTAGTATCGACTCTCCTCATGCTCTGCAGTCATGCCCGCACGCTCGTATAGTCGGCGTGCGGCATTGTTGCTTTGACGAACTTCAAGTCTGCATGAGTTGATCTTGTGTGAGCGAAGTGTATCAAATGCATGATTCATTAGCGCCGTTCCGAGTCCCTCTTTTCTTCTCTCTGTCTTCACAGCGACGTTGAGAATGTGTCCGATACCCTCTGTAACGTTCTCCTCCCAAACGACATAACCTAAGAGTTCCTCATCCATTTCCGCCACGTACATGAAGATGATTCTGTTCTGCTCTACGGGCACACGTCCTCTCCATGCACCAATGATGCGAAAGAGATTCTCATCCCATGGCCTCGGGAAACTCCCGTTCTCAATGGCTTTTATTCTGGCGACGTCTCTTGCTTGAGCCGGACGAATCTGCCAAGCCACTCTCCTATCCTCCGATTGGGAATTGCCGCCTACTGTGAATAGTAGTCCCTTGTTGATTCGCGCTGAGAAGGACTGCCACAAGAAGGACAAAATGATGCACCTTCTGGCACAGGCTCTCCACAGAAATCACATACTTTGGTCAGCTTCACATACTTGGGTCTGTCCTGAGGAGCGTTACGCCGTGCCTCTGTCATAGTCGACGCCTGCAACGTTCGCATCAAGTAGAGTATCACGACAAACATCGCTCCTACGATGAGCAGACCAATTGCAGCATTCGAACCCGAGAAGAAGAAGAATGGGAAGACAAAGAAGAATCCATCCCCCGGGCTCACAGAAGAGAAAGCTAGAATGGCTAACCCTATGAAAATCGTGATGAAACCTGCGATGACCAGTTGTTCTCCTCTTCTCAAGCTTCGACCTCACTGCTTGTCGATTCAGATCATTCCACGTTCTTCCAGCTGTTCGATTATCCTGGAGTATCTGTCATCATCACTGATCATCGTATTGACATCGTTCTCCATGTTGTGAGAGCCCGGAACAAGGGTCACCTTGACTTCAGCATCAGGGTAGACCTGCTCGAGACGATAGCGTATCAGAATTCCTATCAAACCGCCTTGCGGGCAATGCTCCACAGTTGGTCTGAACATTACTCGAATGAGATTTCCAGTGACCCTGATGTAGTCCTCTCTTACTATTGCCAGTCTTGGGTCGGTGATGCTGACAGGGTGTTCTGGATCCATAACTGGTCTTAGGGCCTCGAATACTTCGCTGCTGGTGGCCAATTCCGTCTCACTCGCTGGGCTCCTTCTAATCTCGCTTTATAATCTATGCGCATACGCTGTCCTAGGTGCACCTCCGCACAACACATATCTGTAGAAAAGAGAAGTTTACATACAGTGTGAGTTTTTTAAGTCACGCCGCGCCGCATTGGGATGCAATAAAGAGGGACTAGCATGCCGTCTACACAGAAAGTAAAGAAGGCTAAATCAAAGGGCAAACGAAAGAAGAAGAAGCCCAAGCAGAAATCTCGGTATCTCTTCAAGATTACAGTCGTGGGCCCGGAAGACAAGCTCTTGGAAAGAGTGTTGGCTGTGTTTAACGAGCAGGTTGTCGCAGTAGATGGTATCAGAATTGGCGCGACGAAACTTGAACTTGCAGACTCTGATGTTAGAACTCTCTTCATGTCACCGGAACATGCCGCTCTAGACATTCTTCTCTCCCTGACGTACAAGGGTGCCAAGGGTGTCATCATAGTCCTTAGGGAGGCTGACCCACAGATCGAAACAGTGTACCGAAATGAGATTCGAAACAACGTAGGAGAGGGAATACCAACTCGTGTCATATGCATAGGGAATTCGATTGATGATTTCAAGAAGAATGAGATCAACAATGCCCTGGATGACATACTACAAGAGATTCTTGAGGTCGCAAGTTCGAAGAAATAGCCCGTAAGGCGTTGTGATACAAAGGCTTTATTCGGAATCCGGGCTTGACTCAATCGGTGGCATTCGTGAGTTCGAATGAGAAGGACGACAACTATTGGATGGGTGTTCGAGATGCTCTACGAATGGTAGACTCATTCTTGAGGTGGGCCAGCAGACATCCTGAAGACGCCAAGACCCTCGATGAGTTCCTAGCTGAAGGGCTAGTTGCGGCCGCAAAGCGATGCGAATCCTGTCTTGGAAAGGAACTAGGGTTGAAGTATGGGAAGGGAGCCGAAGAGATGGCTGAAGAGGCTCGCATGGCCGAATCGGATTTTGAAGCGTCGCCAGTCCCTGAAGAAATAGAGTCTGATGAGCCATCATCATACGACTTCGAAGTAACACCTCCTGAAGAACCCGTTACTGACACGAGCGCCACTGAAACCATCATTGACGAACCTGAAGCAACTCCCTTGGACACGACTACTGTGGAAACTGAGCCTTCCAGTCCTGAAGAGATTATGCGTTCAGTCCTTGCCGAGGAGATGACTCTCCAAAGTGAGGATATTGGGCCCGAAAACATGGTTGATTCTGAAGAAAGCACTGAGTCGTCTGAGGACTTTGCTCCATCTGATGAGGAAGAGTCTCCCGAAACACCACCAACTCCTTGGAGGCGTCAGGTCTGGACTCCATATGATGAGCCATCCATTCCTGAAGACGAGTTTGAGGATGAAGACGAGTTCGATATTGAATCAGATTATGACTCAATCGAAGAGTCGGTAGAGATTGAAGAAGAGGATGAACCGCCGGCCAAAAGTAGGCCACCACCTCCGCCGCCTCCACCCGAAACAGACGAAACTGAAGAAGAGCGAAAGAAGCGTGCAAGGAGACTATTCTTCGGTACATGACTACGAATGCACCAAGGCCGCAGGACCAGTGAGAGTCCAATCCATTGCTTGCGTTTCTGACACCTCTCCAAATCGGACTCCCAAGGGACTCACTTAAAGCCTGGATGAGTTGTATCTCGATATCATGGAGCATCCTGTTGAGGTGGCAGTTGCTGTCAAGAGGACTGTCCATGAATCTCTGACAACAGCATTGGCAAATCTATCGTTACCGCTTTCAATATCCGATCCAATTGACAGAGTTGTGGTTAAGCCTTCAGTCCTGGACCCAAAGCTACCAGGCAATACCTCTTTGGACATCATGCGAACTGTTGTTGGACTCTTCAAAGAATCGACAGAGGTCCTAGTAGTTGAGAGTGATAATCCACTGAGAACCACATCCGAGGCCTTCTCGCGGAGTGGATACAATGAACTGACAGGAGATCAAGTGAAACTGGTCAATCTGACAACTGAGCGACACAAGCTTGTTGATATGCCTGGTCACCATTTTGAAGCACATTCGATTCCTGTATCGCTTCTTGGCACCCGACTGTTGGTCAGTGTTGCTACACTGAAGGTAGATCCAGAAAGCAACGCTGTTTCCGGGTCCGTAAAGAACCTCTTTGGATTGCTACCGGATGTAGACAAGCAAGCGCTTCACCCCTTCCTAGATAATGTCCTCCTCGATTTGCTTGAACTGTTCCGCCCCGATCTTACAATAATGGACTTGACAGAAGTAGTTGTCGGGGAGCGACTGACCGGAAAAGCAAGACTAGCAGGAGGAGTTGTCGTCGGGAGGGATGCCGTTGCCGTCGATGCTTTCTGTGCTGGACTACTTGGCGTTGATCCTCTAGAGATTCCACACATTCGAAAGGCACATGAAATTGGACTCGGTGAGGCGATTCTAGACCGTATAGCCGTCAGAGGTACCGAACATCAGAAACGTGTTCTTGCGGAATCGATGAGGCTGCAATAGACCGCCGGAAGCAATATTAGATTGGCCATCGAGCGCGCTGTGTTGCGAAGCGTTCCGGCTTAGAACGACTATGAATGGATGGCGACAAACAATGGACTGGACGAGTCATCGAATGGAGCGCATACCTCCATCGGGTACACTGAAGATGTTTGAGCTGGCGTCTCGTCTTGAAGCAGAAGGAAAGACCATCTACCACTTCGAGGTTGGACAGCCAGACTTTCCAACGCCACCGAGCATCGTTGAAGCCGCATTTCGTGCATTGAAGGAAGGTTTGACTCGTTACACAGCGTCTCGGGGCATTATCCCACTGTTGGATGCAATCCAGGAGCACTACTCAAAGAGGGGCATCGAGATAGATGGACAGACTGATGTGATTGTCACTCCAGGTGCAAAGATGGCACTCTTTCAAGGCTTCCTAAGTACGATTGACACTGGGGACGACGTGCTACTTCTAGCCCCAGCGTGGCCCACATACCGCGTTATGATTCGCACAGCCAGTGCAAAGCCAAGGGATGTTCCAACGAGGGCCGGCTACGAGCTTGACGATGAAATCCTAAAGAGGAGCATCAACAAGACCGTTTCTGCATTGGTAATCAACAGTCCGAACAATCCGACAGGAGGCATCTTGACAAAAGAACACTTGAAGCTGATATATGATCTGGCCTACGATCATGACTTTGTGGTCTTCAGTGATGAGATCTATGAATCCCTAGTGTATGATGGGTTAAGTCAGGCATCGATGCTTGAGGTTGATCCGTCAATGGAGCGGACTCTGGTTATCAGCGGTTTCTCCAAATCCTATTCTATGACTGGGTGGCGGCTGGGCTATGCCATTGGGAATCCAGAAACCATCCGAAACATGGTTCGTATTCAGCAGAACACAACGTCCTGCGCGACTTCCTTTGTACAGTACGCAGGTGTGGAGGCACTCTCGGGCGACCAGAGTCATGTCGAAGCAATGAGAACAGCCTTTGAAGCACGACGGAATAGAATCATTGCTCTGTTGTCAGAGATGGAAGGCGTGAGTTGTGCAAAGCCAAAGGGGGCATTCTACGTGTTTCCAGATTTCAGCAGCCATGGTCTAAGCAGCACCACGCTGGCCGAGCTGATACTCATGAAGACTGGCGTAACTACTGTCCCCGGAATCTCTTTCGGTGAAAAGTATGACCATATGTTGAGGTTCTCGTATGCCACTGCGCTCGAAACAATTGAAGAGGGCCTTGCTGAGCTTGTCAAGTTCCTTGCTACTCTTGGCTAGTGTTCGGAATACACGTGTCATTTGGTTGTCTTTATCAGAGTCTATTGCAGTTTCTTCTCAGGTGGTGCTGACTCCTGGGAACCGGTCTACATTTCGAATGTACCAAATGTGGCGCATGCTGCAGACAGAAAGAGCTCTTGATCACAGTGACTGGTAGAGACATCACTCGTTTATCCATATTCCTTGGACTCTCAGTTCCCGAAGTCATACGAGCCTTGGACTTCTATATCTTATCACCCGGAGAAGATGTCCCGAATGGCCTGAAACGAATCCCGTCTGTGAATACTGAACGCGGACCTGCATACGTTGCGTTACGCAAGATGGAGAACCATGAGTGTGTCTTCTTAGAAGAGGATCTTTGCATGATTCATCCGATACGACCTTCAGTGTGTGTTTCATTTCCGTTCGTGTTCAGCGGAGAAACCAGTGACATT
>CAYFTD010000140.1:0-14446 GCA_964345915.1 uncultured archaeon | reverse complement strand
GTGCAAGGTCGAGAATCAGCTCATCCAGCTGGATTACTTCTAGGTCAGTTTCTCGTGCACAGTAGCTCAGGTTCTTGTAGCAGCTGATACAGGTAGTTACCATTCCGTCGACTCCTAGCTCCACGGCCTCATTAACTCTTCTCTTTCCCACTGACTCTGAGAGCTCAGGGTCGAGAACAGTAAGGAATCCTCCACAGCAATTTGAGTTCTCTTTGTTGTCAGTCAGTTCCACTAGTTCCATTCCTGGGATTGCAGTAATGATTTCCCTTGGAGCGTGGTAGATATCCAGAGCTCGGCCCAGGTGGCAGCTGTCGTGGAAAGTGTAGGTCCCTTCCCGAGTCTTGAATGTCAACACGCCGTTTCTGACCATGTCGGCAAGAACTTCTACCGTATGATGTATCTTTACATCGAACTCGGGTATGAAATGTTCATAATGCTCAGTAAGTGTTCCGAAGCACCCGCCGCATCCAGTCACTATGTGTTGGATGCCAGCCTTCTTGAACATCTCGTAGTTATGTCTGGCTATCGCCTCAAAGCCCTTATCGTCACCGGCCCAATAGGCGAACAGGCCACAGCATACCTCGCTCGGCACGTACCCCGCATTGACTCTGAGTTTCTTCAGCATGTCGACTACCATCTCTGGTTGATCGGGATACCAGAAAGACCCCATGCATCCACTGAATATGGCGGTGTTAGATTCGGGAGGCAGCTCCAGGTCTTCTGCCCAGAGCGTCCTGTCCTCAGATTCATAGCCGATGAAAGGAGTGCCTTCTTTGCCCAACCAGTCAATGACCTTGACAAGGTTCTCTGACATCTCTCCTCCCGTAGCCAAGAGGGACGCTTTCGAATCATGCCAGAGTGCCGTGACTGGAACGCCTGCCGGGCAAATTGCTTCACATCTTCGACAGTCAGCGCAATAGAGCCTTTGAAGAAGCTCCTGAGGAGGATTCCTCATCTTCTCGGCGTAGGCCCTTAGAGCCCTGATCTTGCCACCTGGACTATCCAACTCTGAGCCTAGCTCGATGTACATTGGACAGAAATCCCGGCAGTAGTTACAGGACCCACAATGACGCATTACTTTGCTATCAATATCGACTCTCATGGTTTCACAGCTCCCTTGCAGGTTCTCTCACATGTCGATAGACCGTCCGACTGTTCATTGGGTTCCGTCCTCTTAGAAAACGAAAACCTACAAAAGCCTTTGCGGTCGAATCTGTAATAATGTTCAATGTTCAGCCTCCCCTATCCAAGTACTTGGAAAGCCGACGAATCGCGGCAGCCAATACGAAAAGAACGTTCATCCTTGCATAAGAGGTCAGCACAGTTGTGACACGGTCCGGATTCATAATGTTGGCCGGATCCCACACACTCTTGGCTTCCTGCATTTGCTTCAGTCTATCGGGATACGCACGGCTCATATAGATGGAATTCTGGAGCCCAATTGTGTACGGTCCTCCACCCAATGCTATAGACTTCTTCACCATTTTGTGAAGGATAGCCTTGCTTGAAATGAACTTGAGATACTGATCGGGGTTCAGCATCGCCATGAGCTCGACTCTCATCCAGCCCGGAGTCCCCAGCATCCCAAACCATATCGCTGGCACCTTGTGCGATTTCTTGTACGACTCGTATTGTTTCAAAACCTCGTAGACTTTGTCAACTTCCACTAAGACCTCTTGAAACATCAGCGACTCACAGTGCTCCTTTGGATTGAATTCGCAATCGTAACGTAGGGTCCATTCATGAGCCGCGTACTCGACTCCAATTTCCGTACCCCCGTTGTCAGCTACAATTCTTTTCAGTTCGTCAATCGGGACTATCTTGGGGTCGTGGATGTATGCGACTGTGAGAACGAAGTTACCTTTCTCCAGTGGATTGCTGTAGCTCTGAAAGTCCTTGTCTGCCATTTTCAGATAGACAGGTTTCTGCTCAAGTTCGGCTACATGCCGCATTGCATTGCAGAGATGCTCCAGGCGATCGAACGTGTAACTGAAGGGAAGGTAACCATCAGGCTTCTTGTTCAGCTTTATCTTGATTTCAGAGATGACTCCGAGAATGCCATAGGACCCATTGAAAAGATGGAGGTCGTCGCCACTGACTTTCACAACCTCGCCATTGGGCTTCACAACTGTCATCTCGAGCAGGTTATCGGAGAGAACTCCGTAGTGTGGAGTACCTATACCAGCTTCTCCCCCACAGCCTACCCATCCTCCGAGCACCGCAGACTTGGCACTCGAGGGATAGATACCAAATGTGAAGCCACTCTTGCCCAGTTCAATTTCCAGTTTCTCGAATGTTACTCCAGGTTCGACGCGAGCATACATCTCTTGAGAATTTACCTCCAAGATGTTGTCCATCCTCTTGATGTCCAGTGATATTCCTCCTCTTGAAGGACTTGAGGATCCTACGCAACTAGAAGCGCCGCCTCTTGGTATCAGTGGAATTTCATGATTCGCTGCAATCTTGACCACTCCTTGAATCTCCTCAGTAGTCTTGACTCGCACAACGTAGTCTACTAGGTACTTGTACTTCCATCGATAGTGGAAGTGCGGCAATGCCGCTGGGTCTCCGCTGTAGACAATTCTCTCAAGTTCCATGTCCGAAACGCGTTCCGGCCCGACGACCTCTGCAAGCTCGCGCATGACGGGGTCTTCATAAACTGGTGTTTCTACTTCCGTTTTCTCTTCAGTCACGAGCATCACATCCCAAATCCAACTACGTTCAGATACATTCCGGTGAACCCAAGGACTGTCCAGAGGATTACAGCTGGCAGCCCAAGATTGCAAGTCTTCCATCCAGCAAGGTGTGTGATGAAAGCCAGGGTGCCAAGAATCATGCTGATGATTCCGAGCCAGATATGCCAAGAATGTATGAAGGTCCCGATGCGCAACAAGTCAAACTGGAACAGATAGACCGGGTTGAGAGCAATCCAAGCACTCGGACTTGCGGTGATCAGCGCAACCACATTGATTGACGTCAGGATATACGCAAGGCTGAGCATGATTCCGTGAGCCTTTGTGAACTTCTCCTCGTCATAGTACTCCAGTGCCGTGCCCAAGTACGCGAGCAGAAGTGCTGGCGCTCCCAAATACCATCCGAAGTGCCACTGAGTAGGCGGTGGAGGTGGGGGTTCTGGGAAGTCTCCAACCCTATACGCTAGAACTCCAGTAACGCTCCAGATACCGTCTGCATCTAGAGCTACAATCCGATAAGTGACATAAGTGTCGTCAGGCTGGGCAGGAATTGTACATTGATAGAGCTGACCCACAAGAGTCATCGTCACATTGTTCCAGGTCGAATTGTCTACGCTGTATTGAAGAGTGACTTCCGTGATTGCAACCCCTGAAGTGACGTTCGCCGTGACAATGACAGTTTCCTCTTCCGTAGGAATGCCTGGGGTTCCATTTACATCTGTGATTGATGGTCCAGGTCCGACTTGAATCACATTTACTGTTATCGAAGTGCTCGTGCCAGTTCCCCCGTTACCGACAGCGTAGAACTCTAGGTCATACGTTCCAGCTATGACTGGAGCGACAATGCTGTAGTCAACTTCAATCTGCAAAGGGTCAGTATCCAGGTCTGCAGCATCATCGTCGCGCACAAAGCCGCTAACATCAAGCCCCACATAGGTGAAGTCACCGTTGTCGGACACTCCAGTGGGGAATTTCACTACAAGTGATGAAGGCCCCCCAGTTGCGTCCACCTGAACATTCAGGGAGAAGGTTGCACCTGGTTCAGTGTCAATGGTTGTGACGGTATTGATTACTATTGTACTCGGATTGACGTGGCAGCCCGTACTTCCACAGTCACTCTGAAGATCAGCAAATCCAACAGTAAGTTGGGAAGCTGCAAGAATAAAGAGGGCTCCACAAACAACGACAAGGATTCCTACTCGAACTCTAGCTCTCAATGCTTTCACCCTGAGAAATACTCCAGGCATGCCTGTCCGAACAGCAAAAGCTCAGCGCAGCTGACCGCCTTTAAAGTCTTACCAGCGCGGCCGACACAATCGACGTTTCCGGCCTGTCTAGTTTCAGAAAGAGGCATCAAGTTACCAAATTGTTGCGTTCGGAAACCAACCAGGGGTCTCTTGTTTTCAAGGATTGAAGCATCTACTGAAATAGCGGGTCATTCAGAAGTCTGGGTTCTTCCATCTATAGAACTTGGTGCCCCACCAATAAGAAATCACCCTGGGTGTGACTTTGATTGCTATTCTGTTGCCCAGAGGATAGCCTGCCCCCAGGAAGTTGATGTACTTGTCCAGGTAGTCCAGAGTGATCAGTTCATCGAGGAGCTCCATCTCGACCATCATTGCTCTGCCTTGTATCATTACTCCTCGATTGTCCCCTGGTGAAACCGCATTCCGCTCGTCTACAGTCACACATACTTTCGTGTTCTTTCTGATGTTCGAAATCTTGTGACTGCCCTTTGTCGTAATCATATAGATTGATTTTGATTCATCGTGCCACAGATAGAACATTGCAGTCAAGTGAGGACTGCAGCCCGATTCAGATGTTCCCAGGTATGAGAAGAAACACGAATTCAGGATTCTAAGTGCCTCTTCTGGAATGTCCTTTGTCTTGCTTATGTGAGCCTTGTGTATCTTTGCTAGAAACATCTTTCATACCCTCAAGACTTGTGGCTTTGCCTCTCTCCAGTATGTTATCTTCTGAGGTTCCACCCGAACCATGACTCGCGAAACGAAAGGTTTGTTCTGCCAGGCCAATGGCAAAACACTGACCTGAGTGTCGTAGTACTTCATATAGCGGGGGAACTTCCTGGCGAAGAGAGACCTTACTCTAAGCATCCATAGACCATACATGTACAGTTTCCACAGACCCATAGGACTAATCTCGCCCAGTATCATTGCTTTACCTCTCAACATCACGGCACGGTTGTTCATTCGATTCTCACTGTCTCTCATGTCGACCAAGACTGCAATCTTGGGATTCTTCTGAATCTTACGATACTTGGCTGAGGCCAATGATATGCCGAAGTATAGATACTTCCCATCATAAACAAAGATCACCGGAGTCACATGCGATTGTTCTTTCTCGCATAGTGCGACATAGGCGAACCTCTCGTGATGTAGAATACTCTCCACATCAGGAGGGAACCAAGGAACAGTTTCCATTGCTAACAAGCTGATTGCTGAGAGTGCAAGAACGGCACCAAGAAAGGCTCCGAGTCCATAGAGCAGAAGAGGAGTGATACTGACTAGCGGAAACAGCAGCACTGCCGAGGCGGCCCAATAGAGGTTCACAGAGTCCAGGAACTTCAGGGTTCGGACTTCAGAATAGGCTGTGTACTCTAGTCCCCTTCTCTTTCTGGCAGCTCGACTCAGTTCAATGGATCTCTTGGCTGCAAAGAAGGTAGTTACTAGAGAGAGCCCAACTCGATAGCAGACATCCCAACCCAGCACGGCTAGAAGGACTATCAATAGAGGATTCCCGAACCCAGCACCCAGTAGTGGCACCAGGATTTGCGGGTTCAACAGTAGGTAGCCTGAAACCCCTGCAAAGCACAATACTCCTGCAGCAAATTCGTATTTGCGGTCCAACAATAGCCGATTCTTGTAGGCACTTAGAACGAATTGCTCTTCCTCATTTGTGGGGTCTCTCAGTCGTCTCAACCATGGAATCACATAGAGACATCCTGCGGACCATACCACCGTGTATAGAATCGCCAAAGTACCGTATATTGCTGATTCCAATGGCATCTCGAAGAAGAGGAATGCAGCAATACCGACAGCCTCAACGAGTAGCAGCTGGGCGAGAACGTCATAGACTGGCGGGAGCCATCGGAAGGGAGGGAACTTCTCTACGATCTCCTCGTATATCCACTTTCGGCTGCTGTAACGGCTCGCGTCAGTCGTTCCGCGCATTCGATGACGAGAGTCATTACCGTCTTATTTGCGTATCGAAACCTGCGCCCCTGTGAAGCTTTGAGTTTGTATCTCACGTGGACTCGAGGCGAATATGGAACAAGCCACTATCCATAGATCTCATCTAGGCCTTCCCAGGTGTAGCCGAGTGCCTCAGCAAGAAGGACTGCCAGATCCTTCACGACCTTGGTCGAGCCTGTCTGGGGGAGCTGGTCTCTCATGAAGTCAACGCAGGACGGGCATGCTGTTGCAACGAGATTCGCGTTTGTCTGCTCGATATCTTGTACCTTGAGCTCATTGATCTTGATCGCAAAGTCAGCGTCGACAGGACGCAATACTCCTCCGGAGCCGCAACAGAATGAGTTGTTTTTGGTGTGGGGAAGCTCCTCGAACTCAACGCCTGGTAAACTCTCAAGCACCTTCCTTTGCTGCTCGTAGAAGCCTGCATTCCGTCCAGCATCACAGCCATCGTGAAACGTGACCGGCGTATCCAGGGACTTCTTGAAGTCCAGCCTGCCTTCATCAATCAGCTCTTCAAAGAACTCTGGACCATAGAGAATCTCAAACGGAGGGTCAATCCCGAGAAACTCATGATACTCATGGGCCCACATTTTGTAACAACCGGGACAGTTAGTGACTACTCTCTCGACACCGAGCTCCTCATACTTCTCGATGTTGTGATCAACGAATTGGCGAGCTGTAGAGAAGTCGCCAGTCATAATCATTGGTGCTCCACAACACCATTCATCCTCTCCCAGCAGAGTATAAGACTCGCCGGCTTTATCCATGATTAGGGTCGTGGCGATAGTTGCCTGGATCGAAGATCCTCTGAACGAAGAGGTACATCCGACAAAGAAGGCTGTCTTTGCTTTCTGCCCCATCGTGTCAAGAAGTGCATCCTCATCGGGGTGCCAGTAGGACCAACCTTCAATTCTGTCCATTTGAGATTGGCCAAGAATGTTGAAGCTCTTTAGTAGCGTGTCCTTGGCCATTTGAAGCGGCTCCGGCCATAACCCTCTTTTCAGGAAGTCCGCCCGAAGGAGCTGATAGACCTTCACAAATGGAATGTCCACTTGGCATATCTCTTCACAACCACCACATAGTGTGCAGCCAAAGACCGCGTCTCTCAGTCCTTCAAGACCTTCGCTGGCCTTTAGCCGGCCTTGCATCAAGGTCCGGGCTATGACCATCTTGCCCTTTCCTGAGTAGCTGTCCCTACGCTTCACCTTGTATGTGGGACACGCACCATTGCCTACTTGACAGAAACTGCATTGGGCGCACGTATACGGCATTTCTTGAAGTCCATGCATCTCGAGACTTTCGAATCTCATGCTGTCTTACCTCAGAGGTGGTTCCAGTGAGCGAGCTTGTCCGATGCAAACGAGCACTAATACTTTTGCTCTTGTTCGTCGACGGCGGCCAATAGTCTGCCACTCAGGCTTTGAGCTTGTCCTCATTCGTTTCTCCGACTGATTGCTTTAAAGACGATTATGATGACGACCACAGATCCTGCCCAGGAGAGGGTAATCGTCAGTATCGAGCTCGCCAAGTAGTCGGGATCGGTGACTGGTCCAGCGGTCGTCGTGTCGGTTGTGGTCGTAGTGGTGGTGGTTGTGGTAGTCGTCGTAGTGGTCGTTGTCGTCGTTGTGGTTGTGGTGCCAGTGGTTGAAGCCGAAACAACGACATCAACTTGGTCCGATACGCTGTTGCCACCCACATCTGTGACTAGGACTGTGCAATTGTGCGTCCCAATAGTTAGTCCATCTACGTTCAGAGTTATTGTTTCTGCAGTGTCGTTCCAAGACCCAGACACAATGACCAGGCTGTTGATGAAGACGGTGTAGGTCGAAGGATGCAAGTCCGATGGATTCCAGGTGATAGAGTTGCCAGTTTGGCCTTCGTTGTATGAAACATCGAGAGGGCTATCCAAGACTGGTGGCGTTCCATCTACCACAGTGACAAAGACGCTGTCAGTAGCTGAGTTGGATCCCACGTCGTAGACGATTGCTGTGAAGTTGTAGATTCCAAGAGTGAGGCCATCCAACGAGATTGAGATCGTCTCCAGACTTGAGTTCCATGCTCCTGAGCTGACGAGAGAGCCATTTCTGTAGATGCTGTAGCCACTTGGATTCAGATCGGTAGGATTCCAGATGATTGTGCTTGAGGGCGTACCCTCATCGAGTACAATATCACTCGGACTGTTAATAGTGGGTGATGCCGCGTCCAAAACTGTTACCAGTACCATATCCGTTGCGGTGTTTCCTCCAACGTCGTAGACGGCGACGGTGAAATTGTACACACCTACCACCAGACCTGAAACTGATATCGATATGGTCTCAAGGCTCGAGTTCCATGTGCCTGACCTCACTAGCAATTCCTCGCGGTAGATCTCGTAGTTTAGAGGATGTTGGTCTGATGGGTTCCAGTCTATTGACCCTCCGGGCTCACCCTCATTATAGATTATGTCGGAAGGCGAATCTACGGTCGGAGGGGTACCATCCAGAACGTTGACGTCGACGCTATCTGAAGCAAGATTGCCGCCTATGTCGTATACAACTAGGGTATAATTGTAGGTACCAAGGGTCAAACCTTCCACGCTGACTGTGACTGTGTCTGAACTGGAATTCCATTGTCCTGAGCTGACAAGAAGTCCATCTCTAAATACTTCGTAACTCACCGGGTGGTCGTCAGTTGGATCCCATGTGATGGAGGCACCAACCTCTCCTTCGTTGTATGTGATATCGCTCGGATTGTCTACTGCTGGCGGTGTGCCATCATAGACTGTCACCCAGACCATATCGGATGCCGAATTGGCGTCTTGGTCTGTTACGACAATAGTGTAGTTGTACGTGCCCAATGAGAGTCCGTCTATCGATATCGATATTGTTTCTCCGGTGGAGTTCCAAAGGCCAGACTTGACCGGAACATCGTCCTTGTAGATCACATACCCTTGCGGATTGAGATCCAGTGGGTTCCACGTAATCTGATTCCCAGCAGAACCCTGGACAACGTTCTGATTTGGCGGGCTGTCGATTGTTGGTAGGTCTGCGCTAAAGACATTCACGAGCACTTCATCTGATGCAGTATTCCCACCGATATCACTTACAACTAGAGTGTAGTTGTATACTCCTATAGCAAGGCCATCTACCACAACTGTGATAGTTTCTCCCGTAGAGTTCCATGTTCCTGACGCTACAGTTGTTCCATTTCGATAAACAACATAGTCTACTGGATGAAGGTCTGAGGGCGACCACGTTATCGAGTTCCCAGTCTGCCCCTCCGGGTAGAAGAAATCAGCGGGGCTGTCAGTGGATGGGGGAGTGCCATCTTGAACTGTCACGAATACTGTGTCTGTAGCCGTCATTCCGGCTTGGTCGAAGACCACGACGGTGAAGTTGTACACTCCAAGGCCAAGTCCATCCACAGAAACCGTAATCTGCTCCAGGCTAGAGTTCCATGGGCCTGACTTGATTGGCACATCATCTCTATAGACGGAATAGGTGGATGGGTGTAAGTCGAACGGGTTCCAAGTGATTGTGTTTCCAGGGATGCCTTCAGAGATAGTCATGTTGAGAGGACTATCAATCGTGTGCGCCGTACCATCGTAGACATCTACCCAAACGGTGTCGACAGCGGTATTGGATCCAACGTCAACAACCTCTATCGTGTAGTTGTAGGTGCCCAATCCGAGGCCATCAACTGAAATGGAGATGGTCTCAGAAGTGTCGTTCCACAGTCCGCTCTTTACCGGTGTTGCATCTCTGTAGATGACATAACTCGAGGGATATGCGTCTGCAGGGTCCCATATGATTGAATATCCAGTATCTCCTTCCGCATAGATTATGTTCGAGGGGCTGTCGACTGTTGGTGGCGTGGCATCGTATACGATTACCAAGACCATATCACTGGCAGAATTGCCGCCTATGTCCACAACTTCGACCGTGAAGTTGTACGTCCCGACCGATAGGCCATCGACTGTTACTGTGATGGTTTCTGAGCTGGAGTTCCACGCTCCTGACTTGTGGGGAGCTTCATCCTTGTAGACGACGTAGCTAGATGGATGGGGGTCTGAGGGGTTCCATGAGATACTGTTTCCAGTCTGTCCTTCGTTGTACTCAACATCTGGCGGACTGTTAACAGTCGGTGCGGTGCCATCAGACACGGTGACCCAGACGGTATCACTAGCAGTGTTTGAGCCAACATCTGTGACCAGGATTGTGTAGTTGTACGAACCCAGGGAGAGGCCGTCAACCGAGATTGAGATGGTTTCTGCTGTGTCGTTCCAAGTTCCAGACTTGACCGGGGTGCCATCTCTATAGACAACATAGCTCGAAGGATGTAGGTCTGTGGGGTCCCATATGATGGAGTTCCCGGTGCTCCCTTCATCGTAAGCAACATCGCTTGGGCTGTCAAGTTGAGGTGCTGTTCCATCATAAACAGTGACATCGACCTGATCAGAGGCGCTATTACCACCGGCGTCCCACACAACGAGAGTGACATTATGAAGACCAAGCGTAAGGGTGTCGAGCGTCACCGTAATTGATGAGCCATCCCATGATCCGCTTTGCCAAGAGGAACTGTTATCCAGAACTTCGTAGCTACTCGGGTTTGCATCGGAAGGGTTCCATGTCACATTGGCAGTAGCGTTCCCTTCTGAAATAGTCTGATCTATGGGGCTGTCAATCGTTGGTGGAGTTGTGTCAGATGATGTTACAGACACTGATACATTCAATACCGTGGACAGTCCTTGCTTTCCAGCAGTATAGATTCGAATGGTCCACGATCCTGCGGATTGCGGCGTGAAAGAGAATGAAGCTCTCACTTCATCTATCGTAGGGTTGAGATCCGAGCCGCTACCATCCAGTACCTCAGATGGTGTGAATGAGAACTGATCGTTGTCAGCCCAACCAGCTTGGACACTGATAGCAACCTTGTTGTCACCGCGAGAATAGCCTGTCGAATCAACAATAAGCGTAAACGGTTCGCCCGTGGTGGCATTAACTGTGCCCGTAGCATTGGAAGTGAGTATGAGGACACCTAGGTTTGTGTGACACGTTCCACATTCCCTATCTTCGCCTACGCCCGACTGGGCCAATGCTAGGCCGGCTCCGGCGAATAAAATCACACATACAATAAGGGAAAGACCAACGACGTGCTTTTGCTTCGATTTCACAATTCGTCATCACTTGAACTCGGAAGATTGACCAGGTGGCGCATCCCGGGATTGCATAAGATGCTTTTGGTAACGAATAGGGGCCTTCAAGTTTCAGTACTTAAGCTCTCCCTTTTCGCTCATCCAACCAACATTCAGAGCCGAAACTAATGTCAACAACTCTAGAGTTTCTGCTGCTCGTTAGGTTTTTATGTGGCGTGCGTCCGACCGTGACTCGAGACCAGCTCCATCCTCCTGCATGGTGAGAGTCACATGACCTTGAAAAGCAAGCTTGCTGAGCAACTCAAAGAGGTCTTCGAAGACCGTGTAGTCACTGAGAAGCATGAGCTTGTTATTCATGCTATGGATGTTGGTTCCCTTCCGAAGCAAGTCGGATGGCTGATGAACCCAAACCCTGATGCGATGGTTCAGCCTCTGACCCCCGAAGAAGTGAAGTTTCTTTACAAGTTTGCGAACAAGCATAAGATCCCGTTAGTACCGAGGGGTGCTGGGACATCTGGATACGGGGGCGCAATTCCTCGAAAGGGTGGAATTGTGGTCGATATGCGTGGGATGGAGCAGATCATCGACATCGACGAGGAGAACCTGACTGTCACAGTTGAACCGGGTCTTTCGTGGGCGAACCTGCAGTTTGAGCTCAACCGCAAGAACCTCGACCTCCGCTGCTATCCGTCGTCTGGCCTCTCAGCCACTATTGGTGGATGGGTTGCGCAGGGAGGCGACGGAATTGGCTCTCTCAAGTATGGCACAATTAATGAGAATGTTGTAGAGTTCGAAGTCGTGTTGCCAACAGGGAAGATTGTCAAGAGCAAGGACACAGATCTGTTCTGCGACACCGAGGGCATTCTTGGAATCATCACGAAAGTCAAGCTGAAGATCAAGCCGCTCACTCCAATCAAGGTGATAGTTTCAAGCTTCGCTGAGAACTATCAGATGGTGCATGCAATCGAGAAGATCATTGAAGACGGTCCGCTCCCATTTACTATCAAGTTCGAAGAGTCGAAATACACGGACCTGAAGAAGCAGATATGGGAGAGCGAGGAGAAGTTCCCATTCCCGGTTCACCATGGCACAATCATGGTGGCATATGATGGACTCGAGGAGGAGGCCGAGGAGGGCTTCAGGGTAGTACAAGAGGCCACTGAGATGTACAGGGGCTCCGTGTATGACGAGCACGTGGCCGAGCATGAATGGCACGAACGCTACTACCCAATGAGGATAAAGAAGGCTGGACCTACTCTCGTTGTTGGCCAGGCTTTTGCCCCATTGGAGAACCTTGCCGCAATGCTTGATGACTGGCAGTTCGAGCAAGCCTCTGCGCGAGCTGGTCTGGATGGATATGTGAACTCGAAGAACGCGATAACCTGCATGGGTTACTTTCTCGAGGATGAGCGAAGACGCTTCTTCATGTTCTCCTGGTCACAGAGCTTTGTGGTCTTCAAGATTGCACAACGGCATGGAGGTCATGCTCACTCGACCGGAATCTGGTTCGCCAATCAAGCTACTCAGTACTTCGGCAAGGAAAGGCTCTCGCGTATTCGTGGGGCGAAGCTCAAGTTTGACCCGAAGGAGATCTCCAACCCTGGCAAGGTCTTTGCCTACTGGCTACCTCTGATACTCAGATTTGGCAAGTACTTCTTGTGGATATTCTACGACCTGTTCCGAAATGGCTTCGGTCGAATTGCTCCCATTCTCCTGAAGTGGCTGCAGAACTTGCCGCCGCTGAAGTGGATGCTTCGATGGGGTCGGGCACATAGTCCTTGGCCAGTGCAGTATGGTTTAGGATGTTGTATGGTAGACGGTGCAGCTGGAATCGCATCGCGATGGGACTTTGAGAGATTTGGGATGTTACCGCTATTCGGTCCAAGACAATGCGATGTCCTCTGGATTTCCGGGTCACTCACAAAGAAGATGGCTCCGAGATTGCGCAGAGTCTATGAGATGATGCCCGATCCAAAGTTTGTCATAGCTTTCGGGCAGTGTGCGGCATCAGGGGGCGTCTTCTGGGACGGCTACTCATTGCAGGTTCCACCCGAGACTGTCGTGCCCGTGGATGTCTATCTGCCCGGTTGCCCGCCTAAGCCGTCGGACTTTGTACGTGCACACATAATCCTCCAAAACAAGATCAGGGCCGGCACGACTCATTGGCAGATGAAGTATGAGAATCAAGATGCGATGGGGATGATTCAGTGAAACTGAGAGAAGACAGCACTTCGTATTGTCTGATGTGGTTCGGAGTGTTGATACTCAGCGCTTATGCGTTCAGTCTGTTTCTCCAGTCACTGGCACAACCCGTGATGGCAGTCCATCTACTGCCTTTGGTAGGCGGACCAATCATTCTCATCTTCTTTCTCGTGGGATACTTCAGACCGCCTAGAGGACGAATCAAGGTGAACATGCTGGCCATGTCGATTGTTGTAGGAGTGCTCTACACAATCTATGTTACAATACTCTTGAGGGACCTTGGTGGTGACCTCTACCTAGCCTCTTGGGGCATGGGAGGAGCCATCCTTGTTGCCGGAGGAATCTCAATTGTGCCCCCACGCGAAGTGAGTGTGACACCGGGAATCATGGACGTCAGCGCATTGCATTATGGGCCTGAGCCTGAACCAGAGCCTGAGCCTGCAGCAGAAGCCGAACCAGAAACGGAAAAAGGACCTGAGGCAACTCCCGACTCTACTGAGTCACCTGAACCGGCACCAGAGGCCAAGGAAGAAACTCCGACTGATGAAGGAGAATAGCTCAGTCTCAGCGTCTATGGTTGGAGAATCTCGACTTCTTGTACCTACCTACAGCTGATACAGAGTAGGATGGGCGAGCATGATGGCCTATCTGTCATACATAGAGGAATGGGGGAGAGCCACTACGGCTCTCACTCGCGAAGCCAGCTGAATGCGGCATAGGCAAGAAGAAGTCCGAAGGCCAACCATGCGAAGAGAAGAATGCCAGCCAGGTCGGTGTACTGGGTGATGTCCAAGTATCCGTGTACGCCGGCAAAGATTCCCGATAGCATTGTGAGACCAATTCGTCCACTGCGTGTGTTCGCATAGGCGATACCTAGGGTCGATACCACCAAGAGCACACCGCTCATGAAGATGACGTACTGGTACGACGGATCTATCGGGGCCACCGTTAAAATGATCCAGAGGTATGAACCGATAAGAGCCATCCCAATCAGTAGTGCTAAGTAATAGAAGAACGTACCCTCTTCCTTGTAACTCAATTGAATCACCTAAATCGTGTGGCTTTACTGAGTTCCCCGTGACATATGTGGTCTATTTAACTTCTTTGAGCAAGTTGGGGCGAAGCCTTTTTATCATGCTAGTTTGTACGCCGGCTTCACGGTCCAGGGTAGTCCTGACGCTCTCAAATGGCCATTTAGAGCATGC
>CAYFTD010000139.1:0-2141 GCA_964345915.1 uncultured archaeon | reverse complement strand
GTATAGAATGGGCCAGCGTGTGTTGGCATAACTACTCTGAACGCCTCAGCTCTATCACAAGCGGCCTGAACACCACGGAGGCGAGTTCGTGCATCGTATAGCTTCAGATAGTACTGATCTGACTTTGGGACCTGTGACTTGTGTTCCTTCAAGGCTTTGATTGCAGTAGAATAGGTGTTTGTGATGTTTACATGAATGTGAGGCCTAGACAGGAGGTTGTTCACTTCCATTTGATAGACTCTCTGTACTCTATGTGCATTGTCGAAGACAGTGGCGTGCGAGGCCCACTCTGCTGCCTCTTCGACTATCTGCGAACACTCAACGTGGTTCTTATTGTAGTCTTCTTTAGAGTGAGTGATTAGCACTGACGGTCGCGACTTCAGAATCACAGCAATGGTTTCGTTGGTCAGTGAGGCGTCAATCTCGAAATCATCTCTGTCGCTGAGAAAGAGGTGACGAACGCCTAAGACTTTGCAGGCATTTGTGAGCTCACTGTTTCTTTTCTCATTGCCAGTCATGCACTGAACGTCAACAGGGATACCTTGGTCAACATGCTGCCTGATCGTTCCTCCGGCTCCTAGAGTTTCATCATCAGGATGTGCAACAACGACCAGTATGGAACCGTCAACGGAGTCACTCATGAGGAGGTCATTGTTGATGCGACTAATCAAGCTTTTGCAGAGCACAAGCCATTAAAGCTCGTAGGCCTCATGCCCAATAGGGAATGTCGAAACCATTTCCCTTAAAGGGTCGCATCTTCGCCTTGTCTAAAGGTGGATTGTTTGAGGATAGGAGTGAATCTGTATCCGTCTATGGGCGGTTCGGGACATCTTGCCACCAGACTCGGTCAGCATCTTGCGCGAAACGGCCACATAATCCACTTCATCTCATATCAGAGACCCTTCTCTCTAATGTGGGAGCAGACAAAGGGTGTCTATGTGGACCTGGTTGACCGTTTTGATTATCCCCTCTTCAAGACAATCGGACCACCCTATACTGTGGCATTGGCGTCTAAGATAATCAAGACTGTCAAAGACTCAAAGCTTGATTTGATTCATTCCCACTACGCCATTCCACATGCAACGTCGGCTTACATGGCAAGGGACATAGTTGGAGTACCTTATGTTGTGACTCTTCATGGCTCTGATGTTCATACGCTTGGATTGGACCCCGCGTATCGTCCTGTGGTGAAGCACACAGTAGAGAAAGCGGACGCAGTCACTGTAGTGTCTGAATTCTTGAAGAAGAAGGCCCATGACGAATTGGGAATTGAAAGGGATATACATGTCATCCCGAACTTCATCGATGTGGAGCGTTTTAGACGTCTGGATGGCATCAGATTAATCGTTGAAAGTGGGTGTGTGTCACTTCGGAACGCTGAAGAAGCAAAGGCATTGAATCCCGATGAGAAGATTCTCCTTCATGCTTCAAACTTCCGGAGAGTCAAACGGGTTGTGGAGCTCATTGATATTCTGAGAATTGTCGTTGATCACCGGCCGAAAGTACGTCTTATCATAGCTGGAGACGGACCGACTAGAATCGAGGTGGAGAGAAAGATCGAAGCACTTGACCTGTGTGATAACGTGCATCTGCTTGGAGTGAAGAGCAACATGCAGGAGATCTTGTGCTCCTCTGACGTGTTTCTCCTAAACTCCACACTTGAAGGGATGCCTCTTGTGCTACTTGAGGCAATGTCATGCGGACTCCCAGTGGTCACTACGCCAGCAGGTGGAATACCCGAACTAGTGCGACCCGGAAAGGACGGTATAGTCACAAAAGGGTTTGATTCAGAGGAGTTCGCACAGGCTGTCATTGAGATACTTGACGACGACTCCCTCCGGAGCAAGATAGGACAGGCAGGAAGAAAACGAGTTGAAGAGAGCTTCTCGGCAGACAAGATAGTGCGAAAGTACGAGGCTGTTTTCGAGGAGGTAGTAGCCGGCTAGGGAGGCCCTATGAATGAGTCCGAGTGTATCAGAGGTATACCAGCGGTTTGTCGGGAATGGAGAACTTTCGGAGCTGGCGACGAAGCTGTATGACAAACCTGCAGTGACTATGGGAGGCATTCTTGACAAGACATCACCTCTGCTTGAAAGATATGCGATGACCCAATGGCACAGCGAAGAGAAGAAGAGCCGTGT
>CAYFTD010000138.1:0-2445 GCA_964345915.1 uncultured archaeon | reverse complement strand
CTCGAGAGCGTTGTTGAGGTTGTTTACTCTTCTCTAAACCCTCAGGGCATTTTCATCTTCCAAGTACTAAACTTCCAAGAGATCCTCCTATCAGGCTTCAGTTTCTTCCCACTCAAGGGTGGAGTCACGCGTAGCGGC
This sequence comes from uncultured archaeon, assembly GCA_964345915.1. Lineage (GTDB taxonomy): Archaea > Asgardarchaeota > Thorarchaeia > Thorarchaeales > Thorarchaeaceae > SMTZ1-83. The sequence goes on along the minus strand of CAYFTD010000138.1, from coordinate 2,307 downwards.
GAGGAAGTGATCTTCTCCAGATTCTACGAACACGGCCAGGGACCCCATTCGACGCTGATTGCATCCTCCTTCGTCCGACAGGGCAAGGAGTGGGTCACCAGTATCTCCACTCAGACCATCTTGCAGACGAATCTAGAACTAGTGAAGAGCATGCTCACAAAGGCTGGCTTTAAACAAATAGAGTACTTCTCAGACTACAATCAGAGTCCCTTCAAACCTGAGGTTTCGAGAAATCTTGTTGTTAGAGCACGACGGCTGCAGAACACTGAGTGAGAGAAGTATGTCGTGCCTACGGCTCTATTCTCTCTAATCCTCCACCCCTAACCTCGTAGAGCTTCCGGAACCTTCCAGAGGATTCTATGAAATCGTTCCACGAGGACTTCCGGCCAGCTTCCAACAGACTTCAGGGTGAGGTCTGCAAGAAGTGTGACTGAGTCGTCAAGTTTGAGGTCTGTCAGATCTTGGCAGTGAAAGAGAGCTGATATGTCAACCCTTCTAAGTAGATTTCCCTGGAGCGCCAGCTCCGCAAGTTCCGGACAATCTCCAAGTGGAGTGAGATCGATTTCTTCCAACTGATTGTTGCTCAGTCTGAGAGACTGCAGTTTCTTACACTTACTCAATGGCGACAAGTCCACAGTTGAGATCTTGTTATTCCGAATACTGAGCTCTTCAAGACCCGTGCACCAGATTAGAGGCAGCAGATCTACTGATGCAATATCACGCAGGTCTAGATTGACGTATGTTTCACTGGCTTTGATCTCTAGACTCTTCTCAAGTCCAGTGCTTGTGACGTACCAAATGTAGATCTCGGCCATTGAGAGCAGACCTCTCAGCAAGTCCCGGCATGCGGCGGGAACGGCATTCAGACCACAGGCAGTTCTATCTCTTAAGAATTGCCTGTTCTGCATTGGGACTACAGACATTTTCACCGATGGGCTAAAGAGGGAATGAAGGCTTGTGTGTTGACCATGAAATGGAGGACTATGAACTGTGAATCAATCTGGTAAACCCTCCACCTTCTCCATCGTCGCGAGAGACCCCACGAATGGAGACCTAGGAATAATCGTGCAGTCAAAGTTTCCAGCCGTTGGTGCCATTGTTCCATGGGCCGCGGCTAAGGTTGGAGCTGTTGCCACACAGGCGTGGGCAAACTCGTCTTACGGTCCCAGAGGCCTCGAGTTGATGAAGGCAGGAAAGAGTGCGTCTGAAACTCTTGAGGCTCTTCTCAAGGATGACGATAAGGTGGAACATCGTCAGGTCGGGATTGTAGACGCCGAGGGCCGTGCTGTCTCACACACTGGCGCCGAGTGTATGGACTGGGCAGGTCACGTAATCGGCGATGGATACGCATGCCAAGGAAACATCTTGACGGGAGAAGCTGTCGTCAAAGATATGGCAAAAGCCTACGAAACAACAGAAGGTGACCTGATAAACAAGCTGCTTGCAGTTCTGAAAGCCGGGCAAGCCGCCGGTGGCGATAGGAGAGGGATGCAGTCTGCGGCCATCCTCGTGGTACGAGAAGCAGGTGGTTATGAGGGAGGAAACGACAGATACGTTGACGTCAGGGTCGATGATCATGCAAGTCCAATTGAGGAGCTTGAACGTGTCTTTTCTCTCTATGATATGACACTGCTCAGCAGAGAGGATCCGAGTAGGCTCCTGCAAATAGAGGGGGATTTGGCAGTCAAGATTCAGGAAGCGCTGAATGTCCTTGGCTACCTCGATTCGGTTGAGGATGCTTTCACCCCAAAGGCCGATGGAGCACTCCAAGAGTGGATTAACACTAACAACTTCGAGAACAAGATGCGAGATGACGGGACCATTTGGCAGAGCGTCGTTGATTGCATGCTCGACGAGGCCGGGAGGAGCAAATAAGACTTCAGGATGGAAGTCTAGCTCACCAATGATAACCGTTTCCGAATTCAGTACAGGTGGCATGCAACAAGACGGCCGTTGCCAACGTCCCGCAACTCTGGCTCCTCCAATGGACATCTTTCAAAGGCCTTGGGGCATCGAGGATGGAACCTGCAGCCGCTCGGCGGATTGATAGGGCTTGGAATCTCCCCGCGAGGCACCGCCTCAGACTTCTGCACCTTCGGGTCTGGCACTGGAATCGCACTGATTAGGCCGACCGCGTACGGATGCAATGGATCCTCATAGATACTGTCCTTGTCACCGACTTCAACAATCTTGCCCAGATACATGATGCCAATCCTGTCACACACGTGTCTGGACGTCGCGAGATCGTGAGAGATGAAAAGATATGTCAGTCCGTACTCTCTCTTCAAATCCATCATCAATTCCAGA
>CAYFTD010000137.1:0-3247 GCA_964345915.1 uncultured archaeon | reverse complement strand
TCGATTATCTTGTCCACCATGTTCTTCAGCATTCTTTCCTCTTCGTCGAGGAATGCCTTGACCTGGTCCGGACTGTCAATCTTGATCTCAGCGTCGAACTCGGTCTTCTCAACCTCAATCGCCGCGTTAACTAGAGCAATTTTGGCTTTCTCTACCCTTCTGGGCATTGCTGCGTGAACGACCTCTTTGTCTATCACCATGCCGTTTACAAGCTCAGTCTCGGTGAGGCTCTTGCCTTGCTTCTTGACTATCTCGACCATCTCGATGTCAGCCTTTACGCCTCCGTCGGCAGCTTCGCTTATCTGTAGGACTGCATCCACAGCAATCTTCGAGAAGTGCTCCTTTGCGCCGACGATAGACTTGCTGTTCATTGATGTGTCTGCAATGCTTCTGAGGATCTTCTTGTCCTTGTCCTCCATTGCTATTGAGATGTTCTTCAGGATCTTTGTGGCTTCATCAGCCGCCTTCTGGTATCCTCCCACGATAATCGTCGGATGAATCTTCTTCTCCAGTAGATCCTGGGCTCTCTTGAGGAGCTCTCCGGCGATAACTACTGAAGTCGTTGTTCCGTCGCCGGTCTCCTGATCTTGGCTCTTGGCAACCTCGACAAGCATCTTGGCAGCAGGATGCTGGACGTCAATCTCCTTCAGGATGGATGCACCGTCGTTTGTGATAGTGACATCACCCAAGGAATCAACTAGCATCTTGTCCATTCCGCGTGGTCCAAGTGTGGACTTCACCGCATCAGAGATGACAATGCCAGCCATGATGTTGTTAGACTGTGCTGATTTCCCACGGGTACGGGACGTACCCTCTTTGAGAATCAGAACAGGGGTTCCTGATAGTTGTGCCATTCTTGTTTTCCCCTAATAGCTATTTGAATGATAAAACTGCACATGTACTTCACATGTGCCTACGAGAAAAGTTTGCATGGATTCCGCATTTAAAGCTTACCAAACAACCCGGTCCCGTAGGCACAAAGTCCAATTGGGGACAAGGAGGAGTAATATGAGTGACTGATCTGTGGTCATTGACAAGCGGCGTGGTATCGCAGTAGTCGTTTCAATCTTCGTAGTTTCAGTGGTCGGCTTTTTCGTACTCGATCCTATGTACCTTGGAATTGGAGTGGTACCAGAATGCGGCCTCTGCTTCATCAGTGGAGTCCAAGATTTCAATTCAAACACAACATACACGGTAGTCTTCCACGGTGTCAACTTCACCTTTCTCTATTCGACACGTCCATACTACATCACTGATGTTCCAGATCTTGTCCACTTCATGATTTCATTCTCTGATGACACAGTTGAGAATCTCACATTGAGCGTAGGAGGATATGTTGCGATCCATCCTTCTGCTCCCTTAAGAACCAACATGACCCAATACTCAGATCCGAAGGCAGGTTTCGGCACAGCAGACACAAACCAACTTTGGAGGAAATGGGTTCTCATTGTCACAGTATAGCAGGAAGAGCGTGACTGTGCGGCGGAACAAAACCCGGGCTTTAGGTTCTAGATACTCTTGTTGTGAATATCTGTTGAGCTAGCGTGAAGAGAGTGATGGAGTGCTCAAGACATTGTTACTCTCTTCTTCCTATGAAGCAAAGAAGATAAGCGAGAATCAACTCTCGTAGACTACTTGGATTCAGCATCATTCTGGGAGGAATACCGATTGGATATCACATTCAACATAGGCGGAGAGGCTGGCCAAGGGATCGACACCATCGGAGACCTTCTCACTCAGGTGTTCGTAAGCTCTGGTTTTTACACTTTCACAATCAAGGACTTTGAATCTAGAATCAGAGGTGGCTACAACTTCGCCCAAACGAGAGTTTCAGATACTCCTGTTCACGCCCCAGTCAACGACCTGGACATAATAGTGGCCCTCTCTAGAGATGCGATTGTCAACAAGCGGTCGGATCTATCTGAGGGAGGGGTAATTATCTTTGATGATACCATCGAGTTTGAAGACTTGGATGAATGTCATTTCATAGCACCCCTTCAAAAGATGGCCAAGGAAGTTGGCGGCGATCTCAGAATGACAAATGCGGCCGCGCTTGGTGGTGCACTTTCCATTCTGAAGTACCCATTCAAACTGGCTGAGGATGCACTGGGGGCCATATTCGAGAGAAAAGGCGCGAAAGTTGTATCTGGAAATGTCAGCGTCGCAAAGGCTCTCTATGACTACACGACCGAGAATTGGGAGGGTTTCTGCAAACACGACCTGAGCCCTATGACGAAGGGTCCAAGCAAGGATAGGCTCATGTTGACAGGCAACCGAGCTCTAGCCTTGGGCGCAATGGCGGCCAATTTGAAGTGGATTTCAGCATATCCCATGAGCCCGTCAACCGCTTGCTTTCAGGACATCGTGGCTAATGCGAATCGACTCAGAATCGGCACCATACAGACTGAAGATGAGATCTCAGCACTCTGCATGGCCATAGGAGCTTCGGCCGCAGGCACACGTTCGATGGTAACAACCTCAGGCGGAGGGTTCTCCTTGATGGTGGAGGCTTTAGGACTAGCAGCCATGATCGAAACTCCTGTTGTCATCTACAATGCGCAGAGACCAGGCCCCAGCACAGGTTTGCCAACAAGAACAGAGCAAGGTGACCTTCTATTCATGCTTCATTCGAGCCAAGGTGAGTTCCCTAGAATCATGCTTGCTCCTAAGGACCCTCTCGAGGCTTTCGAGATTACGACTCGAGCGTTCAATCTTGCGGATAGGTTTCAGGTTCCAGTGATGATTCTTGGAGATCAGTACTTCTCAGACTCTGTGATGAATGTGCCTAGAATCGATGTATCTGATGTGAAGATCGATACGGGTGCGCTTTCCACAAGGACCTCGAAGAAACCATATCAAAGATACAAACTGACCGAGGACGGGGTTTCACCAAGAGCATTCCCCGGGGGCAAGGGAAAGATTGTCGTTGCTTCAGGGAACGTTCACTTTGAAGATGGTCATATCACGGAAGATCCTGACATGAGGATTGCAATGGTTGAGAAGTTACTCAACAAGATTCCACACATCCTCAGGGCTATGAATCCTCCAACTGTCTATGGAGGGAGAGGGGCCGATACAACTCTCTTGACCTGGGGCTCTACATGGGGCGCAGCATACGAAGCCATGAACATCCTTTCGGACAAGGGAGTGTCTATCAATCAGCTTCACTTCTGCGATGTATACCCGTTACGCACTGAAACTCTGAGAGAAGTTTTCGACGAAGCAAAGAAGGGCGTAGCGGTGGAGC
>CAYFTD010000136.1:0-7488 GCA_964345915.1 uncultured archaeon | reverse complement strand
TTCATTCGAAGTAGAATCAGAATCTTCCCAACTCTTGCGATAAACTCTTGGGAAGCCTTCAATCCCTCTTCAGATAGAATCTCATCAACTACTTCAAGTGCTGTTGTGAAATCGTTCTTTTTTGAGAGAACAATCCCCTTGTATGTTTGACCTTCAATTCTGTCCGCATCTGGAAGTTGAGGAATCACCTCGAGAGCTTGGTCCCATTTCCTCTCCAACATCAGTTCTCGAATCCGGTCCAGCGTCATTCCTGCTCCCCCTCCTACGGGGCAGTGCTACAGAGCGGTTTGAAGGCCCGTTAGTAGCAGAATCAAGAGCACCAAGATGAATCCCATTCTTGCTGCATTCATCTGAATCCTCTGAAGTTGAGCGAGCTCTGGAGATGGGCCTTGAGCAGCCAATTTGGCCGCTTTCGGTCCAAGCACTTCAAAGCTGTATAATGACCCTATGATGGCGATTGCGATGACGATATGCTTGATCATCAAGACAATTGCCCATTCACTAGCAAGCCCAAGGTAGAGCGGATCAAGAATCCAAGTGAGTATCGCTCCAGTTGCAACTAGGACAATGATGCTGACATAGACCAGGGGTCTGAACTTCTTCATGTATACGTTCATGAATTTGCCTGCCGCAGGTGGTTCCAAGGAAACCCCGAGTGAAGGTGCGACAAGAAGAACATTTGTGGTTACACCTCCGAACCAAGTAACAGTTGCTACAAGGTGGAGCCAGTTCAAAAGCCCAAGAGTAATCTGTATAGGTGCTACCATATGATTCACCTAGCAAGTATTGTGTTTACTTTGTTACAGATTCAAACCTATTATTGGTTATGTTTTCAAGATTGTAGCTGAAGGGCTCGTCAGAAGCGTTTCACCTTCTTCCGCGAGGCGACAATTAGAGCTCTTCATTGTTTTCTCCTTAGATCGCATTGTTTGTGGACACAGTGATTCTGCTCGGATTTTCCATGGCTTTTCATGGACCAACAAAGAAGAAACAGAAAGTAGAACCTGAATAGCCACCGGGGAAAAAAAGGTGGAAAGGGGGCTTGTGCCCCATTTTGGCAGATATTAGTTGCCCATGTATCCATCCTGATATCTACCTGATTCTTCGTCTGTATCTTCACGGGCTCGCTCCAACGGATCATCAAACCCCTTCTGACTCCTCTTGCCCCAGTCACCTTGCCACCACAGGCCTCTGCCTCTGCCAAGATACATGGGGACTTTCATGGCTGCTACAATCAGCCTCCAGGTGCTTAGCACCACGATTATGAAGATGATGAATGTCCAAATCAGGTCAAACGAAATGAATGGTATCTGATTTTCAACGAAGAACTCAGTTATGTTGAACAGACCCCAGACTCCATCCTCGTTTACCCAGATATAGTCTAGCGGAAACCCAACGTTGATCAAGAGCATCGAGAAGAGAATCCACAATGCGCTAAGACCAGCCTCAAAGATGAGGTTGAGGTTGTTCTCACCGCCTATTAGGAACATGGCACCCTTTAGTGCTCCTAGGAAGACTAGTCCGGCCATCGTGGTCACAAAGGGCATGAATGCAGAGGAGTAGAGTACTCGGACCTCGGGGAGAAGAAGAATGAATCCGAAGATAATCCCACCGACAAGGTCACCGACGGCATCAGATCGATACTTAGGTCTGAATCCCTCAGTGCCAATCCCAAAGAAACTCTCTAGGGCTGTCTTCTCAGAAGGCATCTTGTCCTTGTCTGCAAGTGTCACACCGCCGAAGATCAAGGCCACGAAGATGACATTGACGAGTATCATCAGGGGAAGACTGAATGGCCAGTTCTCAACTTCGCTGATGATCCCGAATGGCACCAGAAATGCACTACCAATAACATATGCGGCTATTGTGAACGCAAGTCCAAGACCAACCAGAACTCCAAGGATTCGAAGTACTGGCTGAGTGTATTCTGCTGGGACTAAGCCGACTCTCTTTCCAGTTCCAGCGTACTCACTGGCAACAGTCTTCGGATCGCCCATGCGTTCAATGGCCATCAGGGCGGTCCCCGCAGTCATCTCTCCTATAGCAATCGACTCAGCCTCTTCGATCAAGTGAGTACGAATCTCGACTAGTGCGCTCTCACTGTCTAGAGGCAGATAGACCTTGACTCTCTCTAAATATTCATCAATAAGCTTCATTGGATCCTTGGTCATTGTGTTCCAACCTCCCCAGTTATCTGTTGCATCTCATGTGACAAGACCTTCCAAGTCATGGCCATCATTCGCAGGGCCTTGCGACCCTCTGAAGTCAGTTCATAGTATTTCTTTGGCTTGGTGGGGTCCTGGTAGTCCCACTCGGATGCGAGGAGTCCACGTTTCTCCATTCTGCGAAGAATCGGATAGACAGTGCCCTGCTCAAGTTGAAGGAAGGATGCCCGGTCCTCGAGATCCTTTACAACTTCGTAGCCATAGGCAGGCTTCTTGTTGAGAAGAGCTAGGACTGCTAGAGTAATGGCACCGCGCTTCACTTCCTTAGCCCACCTTTCCATCTCTTGTTCTGATTTCGACATCTGTTCCACCACGGATGTGTGATGATTGTTCTTTGTTACGTATCATGTGCATCACATTATACTGTATATTATATAGTACTGTACATGATTTCTATATAAGTATTACTAGGTAGGCAAAGAGAATCCGCAAGTATATCTGAGAGATGTATTGGAAGTCAGTCAGCCAATCGACAGGTGTTGAGAATGGATAGTGACAGGGTCATTGTTGGTGTGAAGCTACTCTCTCCAGACGCAAAAGTCCCGAGGCTTGCCAACAAGGGAGATGTGGCGTTCGACCTGTATTCTGTTGTGGACCATGTCTTGGACCCTGGAGCCAGGTTTGCAGTGCGAACGGGAATCTCAATCGAGATACCTCCGGGCCATGAGGGGCAGGTGAGGCCAAGAAGCGGGCTTGCGTTGGAACATGGAGTGACGGTACTCAACACCCCAGGCACGATTGACAGTGGATACCGCGGGGAAGTCAAGACAATTATGATCAACCACGGAAATGAGGCCTTCAAGATCACTAAGGGAATGCGAATCTGCCAGCTGGCGATTCGGCCAGCCCCGAAGGCGCTCCTCGAGGTCGTGGAGACTCTTGAGGATACAGAACGTGGAGAGGGTGGCTTCGGGAGCACAGGACTCGAGTGATATGCCAGCGATGTCGCAACGTTTTTAATCGCCGGCCTCGGTGATGACGAACTGGAATGGGCCGGTGGTCTAGCCCGGCTATGTGCAGGCCGGAATCATTCCGGTCGGCTAGCAAATTCCGCATTGACAGTGCGGCGGTCGCGTGTTCAAATCACGCCCGGCCCACCACTTACTTCCTCTTCAATCCTTTAACGAGTTCAGACCATCCCATCCCTAGTCTATCTATGGCCTATTGAACGATGTTATGGCAATCATGACAGACAAGGGCCCATTCGATTCGGTGGTTGTCTCAATGGTGGCCATTTCCTCAGCACCTGCATCTTTCTAGACGTGACAATCGGAGCAAGGACCCAATGGAAGAGTCCCACTTACCAGACTATGCCAAGCAAGGAATGCGACGAGTGCAAGCATGATGATTGTTATAGTTGCTATGTAAAGAAGAGTCGTCTTCTTTACGTCATTCACCTGTACTCTCTCCACTTGGAACTGGCAGAGCTTCTGAACCCGTAGGCTTGATTGGTTTGGTCCTCTCGCGTATCACTTTGTCAGAATCAATGAATCCCTTTGTTAGTAGAAACACACCGATGACTTCACCAATATACAGAACATTTCCATACTCTGCGCCGCCTCTCGCGATAGACCCAGCGATTGCAATCGTCAGTCCACCTAGGGCTATCCAGAGGTTGAATGTGAACCTCGTCTTTATGAATGAAAAGAACGCTGCTCCAATCAAGAGGAATCCACCAGTGACAGACATTAGTGGGGAGAAATTCCTGACATGTTGGGCCATAGCATGTCCTGCAACTGCAATTCCTGCCACAAACGCATCCGTGTCAACCACAGCGACAGCCGCATAGGCGCCCATCCAGAAAGTCATGATTACGGCGAAGATGATGTAGATATGACCATGAAGCATCCTCTTTCGATTAGGATCCATATTCCTGCCGAATACGAAAGCTAGTACAACCAGCAGAACATAGACGCCGACCCCTGCGATAGGATATTCCAGAGCACCGAACGCCAATGCAGAGTAGTCTGTTATGGAACTCAAAGTCATCATCCAAGAGAAGAAGGCTACAATTCCAATGAGGGTCACATCAATGGCCAAGAGACCCTTGGTAGAGAACACATTCTTTGCTAGTATCAGATAAAGTGCTCCAGCCCCCATAATTGCTACCTGTGATGCAGAGAGCACCAGATAAATTCGGTATATTGGCACGATCCAACCTAAGAATTCTGAGATGGCCTCAAAGGCTGCTGTAACTGCAAACATCACCAGTGAGATGAACCAGATTAGCTGGTAGACTCTTTTTCGTCTCCTCCATTGTTGGAACACCAAGTAGGTGAAGACTACTGCCACCATTGTGGTGATTACAGGGAAGATTGACATTACTGTCGCCATATCATCACATCATCTGTTCATTCTCGAACGTGACAGGTTTAAAAGAAGGAATGATGTGGGTGTCGCGACACGGTGCGACATACATGGTGAAGGAAGCCGACCTACAAACCGATACTCTCAGAGATGAACTCATGAGGACTCTTGACCTGACACAGAATGAGGCCCGTATCTTCCTGGTTATCTTGAAGGGTGAATCGTTTACTGCAAGTCAATTGAGTGCATTGACGAAAATTCACCGCACTCGGATCTATGATACTCTCAAAGGGCTAATGAATAAGAGCCTCATTGTGGAAGTATCGAAAGAGCCTCTAATTGTTGCTGCCCGACCTCCAAAAGGTATTGTACGAGATCGTCTTGAGGAACTCAGGAAACATTTCGAGAGTAGAATTCAAGCAGTCATGTCACTAGAACAAACGTTGGAAGAATTCAGCAGCAGAGTCTTCGGAAAGACCAACTCGATGGATACTTCCCTTGTTCACTTGGATGATGGTCTAACAATTATGCGGTCACTTCTTACAATTGCAGGAAGAAGAGTCTGGGTGTGTAAAAGGACAACAGGTGGCATCTTTGATTGGTTCAAGCTCAAACCCGAACTAAGTAGATTGGAAGAGAAGGGTGTTGACATTAGGTTCCTTTCAGATCATCCCATGGAAATTGGATTCAGCGTCAAAGAACAAGCTGCTATCCCACTATCATTCGCGATAATCGACTCATATGGAATTAGCTTTGTGAATCTCGGTTCCTTAGACAAGGAACCATATGCCTTTGTGACCAAGGATAAGGAGTACGTCGAATTTCATACAACATTGTTTCAAGAACTATGGGAAACCGAATAGCTGGTGCTTCCGTTATTCAGGATTTTCGACACCTTTTTTCCTTGAGAAACAAAGCTAAATCAAAGAACCAATACGCTACTCTTCAATTTCGTCCGAAAAGCAAACTTGGAGTATACTCAAGTCGCTCATGCTTGACAGTGCGGTGGTCACGTGATCAAATCACATCCGGCCCACCATGTTTTCAGGGGCATTTTCGGCTCGTGCTAGAAGAACATCCCGGCCCGCATGGGGTACCGTTTCCTGAAGGTCTTCATCGCCGACCTGTCAAGTGTTTCTTGGACCTTTAGAATCTCGGGACTCAAAGACCGAAGGTCTGGCCTTGTCAGAACAGGGCCGCTCAGTAGGTGATTGACCGAACTGCTCCTGATCTCTGAGGGGCTTATCGGGTCCCTCTTGATTACGTTTCGAAGGTCGAACCTTTCCTCGTTGGAATCAGTGAGTGACTTGATGATTCTCTGGATATCAACATCAGTCAGAGGTCTGAATCCAAATTCAGGCGTGGAACGGACCGACTTGACCACTTTGCTAGACTCGCTCATCTCGACTCCAGAACCAGTGAACTCGAACGGGTTTAGTGAGATGAGTTTAAGCTGAAAGACGGAGTCAGGCCCTACAACCAGCATCTCGCCTCGAGGAGTGTGCATCACTCTCCAGCCTCTTGGCTGCTTCTCATATCGCTCGAGAATGCGAGGAACTATTTCCTCTGCTGGTTCTATCTTGGTCACCTTGGTTCAATAGCATACTCGCATCTAGACTGATAACAATGTTGCTGAGGGTGTCATCTGTGCAAGAACTGGAAGATGGATATCACGGCCTCATGACCAGTGCTTCTCCAAGTGCAGGTTCCGTTTCCACAGATCCACGGATTAGATTGCCCTTGGAGCCGAGAGTCGTCATGATCTCAGTCATGACGCGGTCTATCTCCTTTGTCTGTTCATCCCAGTCCTTGGATGAGTCAAGTAGATCGTTGTAGTCTAGAATATGCTTGAATGTGAGCGCAATTCCGTTTATTATCACGCCCAGGGCTGTAAGGGTCACCCTTCTCAGTCGCTTCTGATCGTCTAGGAAGGGGCTGTGAAAGTACTCAGGCGAGTAGACTACAACTGCTGCCCCTTTCGCCAGCAGCTCAAAGTCTGAGTAATCGTCGATCACGACTGGGGGAAGAAACGCAGGGCTCTCGTTGCTCATCATTCTCAACTCGTTTTCCGATGCTGGCACCCCCTGTCCCCTTGGCTTCCACTGGAGGCAAGGAGCAGTATGCCTTAGGCTAGGCCTCCCGGCCAGCATACATAATGTATACTTAATTCCTTATAAATATATCTGTTTATTTATCTGATTCGTGTTTTGTTTTATATAATCCTACTGGAACACGTGTTCCAACAGAACACGGAATGTCACAATGTGCTGAAGAGCACCTATATCAATCACTGAAGGACTCGCACACCTTCCGCAGTCTTCTGATGTGCTGTGCTTTGATATACGCAAAGTACTCGAACAGTGCACTAACGACTTCTGACTTGGCTCGAGCCGCTATTGAGAGATAGAAGCCGTATGCCTTGAGGCTGCGTTCGAGAGTATCATTGCAGATTGTCCATCTCTGAAACTGCAGACTTGCTGCAAATGGCGACGCAAACTCAAAGGGATCCTCATTCGGCTCCTCCCACGAAGCCTTGATTTCTTTGCTCCCCGCCACCGCCTCAATCACACCTGCAACCATCATGTGTTCAATCTTCTCGATTAGTTCTTCCTCAGACTCTTCAAGAACCAGTAGAAGAGCCCTCGCCTCCGGAATGCGAGTTTGATCCAGAGCTCGCTGATAGTACTCCAAGTCATTCAGTGCGGTAGCCAAGGCAAGGTTCAGCATATGCCGAACAGGATCCTTTCTCTCGCTCATTCCCCGTGTTTCGGCGTACATTCCACATGAAATCAGTTTCTATTCATTCTCGACCTAGCTAGAAAGATTCGATGAGTCATGGCACCTACTTCTTCTCTTGATACTTCTGGGGGTCGGCAAGGTATGAGGTGATAAGCTCGAATTCTTCTTGTGCCATCAAGTCCTTGACCATGGGTAGCCCTTCTTCTACGAGGTCGAT
>CAYFTD010000135.1:0-2368 GCA_964345915.1 uncultured archaeon | reverse complement strand
AGGAGAATCTCCAACGCGTCCTGGCATCTTGTTCGAAATCCCTCCTGTCGACGACGTAGCTGCGATTCTTCCCTCAGAATCGACACAGACACATCCGACAGTATCAGCCCCCTCGGACTCAGATGAAATGTTGATACCCCCCTCAGGACTCTCTACTCTATAGCCCTCTGTTATCATATCTTCGTAGACACGTTTCGCATTTTCACCAGCAAAGAAGGCATAGTCTGTTCTCTCCATGACGTATCTTGCAAGAGAAACAGGATTCTGGACCCCGGTGACTGCCGCGACTGAGCCAAAGTTCAAAGTGCTGCCATCGACAATCATGGCATCAAGCTCTTGAACTCCGTCGGAATTGGGTCGGGCGCCAGCGCCAGCGTTCAGATTGCCGCAGCTCTCCATATAGACTGTGCAAGCCTCTGCAGCGTCCAGTGCTGATCCACCATTTTCAAGAATAAGATATCCGACCTTTGCCGCTTTCTCCACGGCCTCCAATCCTATAGGTATCCTATCGTCCTTCCAAGCTCCTGCTCCACCGTGTACAATGATCATTGGAAGTTCCATTGTGTTTCGCTCCCATAGTTCGTCTGCTGCCGTTTGTGGCGGTCAGTCAAGCCAGTTGGTGCAAGCGATTTATAACATTGGGGGTCTAAGAGCGATTTTGGTGAGCAGTCGTTGGTCACTTCACGTGTTGAAGCCTTAAGGAACCTTGTCACGAAACCTACTCCCCACGTCTCCATTGAGAGGCCTGTCCTGTATACCGAGTCCATGAGGGTTACAGAGGGTGAGCCAATGATCCTGCGCCAGGCCAAGGCCCTCGCGGCAGTCTTAGATGGGATACCCATCAGAATCCTTCCAGGAGAAGTAATCGTTGGCGCAATCGTAGAGGAGATGCCTGGATCAACCGTGTATCCTGAAGCTCACGGTACTAGGGTAGTCACAGAGCTTGAAGATCTAAGAACACGTGAACATGGCCAGTTCTCGATTTCCGACGAGGCCATTAACACTATGACGGATGAGATTGGCCCATATTGGAATCAACGATCTATGCTGGCGCATGTAGAGGAGAACACTCCCGAAGAGGTAATGGATGCCCTCTACTCTGGTTCAGTCTTTGTCCTCACTGAGATGGCAGGAATCGGTCACGTGAGCATCAACTATCCAATGCTCTTCTCCAAAGGATTCGAGAAGATTAGATCGGACGCAGAAACTCACATACAAGAGTACGATAACATGCCTGAGGAGGAATCGAAGAACAAGGCGCTCTTCTACAGGTCCGCGAAGATAGTCGCTGATGCCATCATTCGTTTCGCTGATCGGTATGCAGACCTTGCCATGGAAATGTCCCAGTCAGAGGAAGATTCTGGGAGAAGAGAAGAACTGGGGAGAATTGCTGGAGTCTGCAGACGAGTTCCGGGTAAGCCTCCGAGGAGCCTGCACGAAGCGCTCCAGTTCATCAGGTTCACTCATCTTGCGTTGACCTTAGAAACGTACGACGGCCAAGCAATCTCCTTAGGACGAATGGACCAGTATTTACAGCCTTTCTACGAGGCCGACATCAAGTCAGGAGCAATTGATCATGAAAGAGCAGTAGAACTCATAGAGATGCTTTGGATCAAGCTAAACGAGTTGGTACCATTGTTTGATAGTGTGGTAGGACTCTATTTCGATGGACTTCTGACCACTCAGGCAGCCACGATTGGAGGCATGGACGAAGATGGAGCGGACTCAACGAATCACATGACGGGTATCATACTTGAGGCAACCAGACAGGCCGCATTGCCCGTTCCTAATGTCCATGTTAGAATCCATGAGAGTTCACCCACTGATTATCTGACAAGCATTGCCGAAACTGTGGTTTCTGGAGTGAACAATATAGCAATCTTCAATGATGAAATCATTGTTGAATCTCTAACTCGCAAGGGAATTCCTATCGAAGAGGCTAGGAATTACGCAACTGTCGGTTGCGTCGAGCTCGCTCCGTTTGGAACGAGTTTCACTTCATCTGATGCAGCCCTCTTCAACCTGGCAATGTGCTTCGAGCTTGCATTGAACAATGGCACGAACATCCACTTAGGAGAGAAACGCGGAGTTGAGAGCGGCGATCCGCTTACATTCCAATCAATGAATGATTATGTGGAGGCCTTCAGGAAACAAGTATCCCACCTTGTTGGTTTGATGACTGATGGATCAAACCATTTCGAGAAGGCGAACATGGAACTGAAGCCCACACCGTTTCTATCTCTGTGTGTGCAGGACTGTTTCACATTGGGCCAGGACATCACAACAGGCTCGGCAAGGTACAACTTCACAGGGGTTCAGGGAGTCGGTATGGCCGACGTAGCAGACTCTCTTGCTGCAATTGACCAAC
>CAYFTD010000134.1:0-3427 GCA_964345915.1 uncultured archaeon | reverse complement strand
TGAGTTGCGACAGGTCTTGAAACGTGAGACTTTCTGAGGGAGTTGATTGTGAGTCCGATTGAAAGCGTGGCTGCAGAGAGAATGTTCAGCGTGTCGGACACGAACGCCCAACCTGCCGCGGTGAGTGCCAATCTAGCACCTTGACTTATGAAGATGAAGACCATTGCCAGAAGCATAAGATCACTTCTGACCTCAGTTAGGCGTCCAGTCTTCCAAGTCACAGCGAATGTGGCCATCATAGCAATCGAAACCACAAAGAGCAAAGGAATCAGCAAGCCCAAGACCAATGGCTCAGTCGGAGCAAGAAGTGAAACTCCTGTCCAGTAGAGTATCGTAAGCGAGATCATGTGAGGATGAAACCGAGCTAGCCTTCTGACCCAGATAATGAGGAGCATGACCACCATTGGGATGACTGCACCTCCTATCAATAGAGCCCGGATCCTCAGCGTTTCCATTGTGTCCAGGACCACACCAAGCGTCGTAAGTGATTGGACTAGCAGATTGAAGGCTGTGGCAATCAATGTGACACCGAACATTAGTGGCATGTCAGTATAGAGGCGACCCTCCTGGCGGTACCAGAATGCAAGCAGATAGAAACCGGCAAACAGTGACAAGAGCACACCAATAGGGCCTGTGATATTCTCAATAGTAATCGTCTGGTACATAATGAACCAACCAGGGCTCTGTCCAGTAGTTGCCCTCAAAAAGACCCCCAAAGACTGAATGTGTTGTCAGAAGAGCCATTCACTGATGCTCTTGCCAATCATTGCGAAAGCTTGGTTCACGTTCTTGTCCAGCCTGACTGAGGTTTCGATGTAGTCCATGCCAAGCTTTTCGGCCATGTTCATACCCTCTTCCTCGGACACGACCCTCTCTACAACCAGATCCGTCTTGTTTCCAACGAGAAGAGCTTTGTACTCGTCTACATTACGATCAACCTCTTTCTTCCATTCGGGCACATCATTCAGGGACTCCCAAGATGTGACGTCATACATGATGATGACACCTTGCGTTCCGCTGTAGTAATTGCCCCGAACTCGCTCGAGGAAGTCTTGCGAACCGAGGTCCCAAATCTGTAGGTTCACTATATTGTCGCCTATCCTCATCTTCTTGTATGCGAATCCAGTTCCAAGTGTTGGAGAATAATGTTCGCGGAATGCTCCTGTAGAGTAGCGTATGATCAGACTAGTCTTTCCGACTGACGCAGAGCCTACTGTGACTACCTTGAAGAGATAGGTCGGACTCATTCTGTACCAACTCGTGGACTTGCGCGTATCTATGGTACGACGACTTAGATAATGGTTGTTCAGACAGATTTGCCTACATTCTTGGCCGGAAAACGTGATTTGATTTAGTAGGCTTCCTTTGGCAATGATACCCCCAGTTGTCTTGAGAGAATCAATAGAGTTAGCCTGGCTGCATAACCTAGCTTCACGTACTCTGCGAGAAGTTTCTCAATACTCTCTGCCTTTTGCCAGCCTGTCCAGAAGTCAGGAGGAACGTCGGTCAATGGAACGCCGGCGGTGGTGCAGATCCTGGAGATGCGTTCCTGCCCATGGATGACCTGTCCTCTGGTCACGAGAATGTATGCCAACTCTTCCGGACCATCTTCGCCTGTAGGCTCTAATGAACCGGTTCTGATGGCACGGGGTTGGGACAGTATTTCAGTACTCAATTGCTCCAACCAAAACGAGAACTCTTCGAGCCCTCTCAAGTCACGCGGAGCATAACGGTTGACTATGCGTTCGTGAAACTCCTCTGTTATGATAGCGATGAATACGTACAGATTCTCTCGATCCAAGACGGCAACAAACTGCGCCAGCATCTTCATCCATTCGCCATAGAGCAGCATGAGTCTCCGATGACTCAGACCTTCAAGTAGCTTGAAGTCAAAGTCGACTGACCATCTGTTGTCTACGAAACGAAGTTGACCTAGGGTTTCAGGAGTGACACTCCTATTCACTACAGACCTCATAGCCTGTATAGACTGTGCTCGGTTGATGTCCTCCGCCACACGAAGCGAAATCTCCAGAGCCTCCTTGACAAGAAGAATGCGCCGTTTCTCAGATGACAGCGCTTCGATGACGTCATTCTCGAGTAGATGGTCTAGCACCCTCAGTACTTGTCGCTCGTCATATGATTCCCCCAGCTCGGAAACCATTTCTCTGATAGTTCGTCGCCCGTCCATAAGTCCGGCCAAGCGTGGCAGGACTTCTGCCATCTCTGGATGCAGACTTCGCAGATCCTCTGTTTCTTGGGAATCCGCCTGGATATATCGCAGGAAAGGCGTCTTTGCTCCAACAAAGTCGTCAAAGCTGAGCATGTTGCGAAATCGGATTACTCTGTGCGCCCACAGCCTAGATGCTTCCATCAGCATCTCATTCTGGGAGATACCACTGACTTCTCTGATCTCTTTCACGCTTCTTGATCCGTCGATGAATGGTATGATTGGGCCGCTGGTCGTCGACATCGTTTCCGGATTGATGGTGAAGTACGGTATCCATGAGTCCGGAAGGTCTTCGAGAGAGAGATTCTTCATGACACTCTCCCCAAACGACTCAAAGTATACGTCTTCGAAGGACGAACCGGGCTCAATGGACTTGGCGGCTGGAAGCCACTCGAGCTCAAACTCTGCCAGCAGCGAATCTAGAACGTCCATGACTTCCTGACTCAGACGTTTGGCACCAACGGCAATTAGGTTGGTTTCCACTCCCTTCAAGACAGTGAATATTCGAGGCCCATAGTCGAGATGAAAAACAGGCTCGCTCTCTTCGAAGACCTCGTCAGAGAACATGTCCAGAGCGGCGAAGAAGATAGATGCTTGTGCGGGGTCCATTCCGAAAGCACGTGGGTCAAGCTGCATGTAGAATCTGGTACTGCCTGTCTTATCGGTTATCAGGATGGCCTCAATGGCATGACCAGTGCTAGTCAACTATGCCCACTCATCCAAATCCTTTGTTTAGAAAGAATATTAGCATTCTTCGGGGAAAGCCAACGACTTTTAGTTTACAGTATGGCCTCTCAACCACCAAGTTGAGGGGTCCTCATCAACAACTCTTTTATCATGAAGGTATCGAGAACCCAGTCGTGGCCTTCTCATGACCGAATCACAACCAGTTCTCAGGCATCCAATGCAGAAGTACATCCGAACAGACAGACAGCCTTGGATCTACTGTCCGGGTTGTTCCATTGGCGTGGTCACGCAGATGATAGCACACGCAATCGACAATCTAGAACTAGACTTCTCTAAGGTTGTTGTCGTTTCAGGAATCGGATGTACTGGGCGCATCTCAGGCTACTTCAAGACAGGCACCTATCACACCACCCACGGCCGCGCGATACCCTTCGCAGAGGGCGTGAAGATTGCCAACCCGGAACTGGAAGTCATCGTGGTCAGTGGTGACGGGGACATTGCTGCAATCGGAGG
>CAYFTD010000133.1:0-15123 GCA_964345915.1 uncultured archaeon | reverse complement strand
TAAGAGAGCTCATCCCACGTTGCCGCACCTTCTTTCTCATCAGACTGCGCGTCCGGGCACGGTAACCATGACTCTTCTTAACCATAGGGCATCATCTATTGATACTTGTACCTCGACCTACCTGAAGTCTACTGGGCACCCGAGGTCCAGCATCCCCTCTAGGGTCGCCACTTAAGGATTATGGTCTGTTTCCGTCGTGAATCTCCAAAACATCGAGTTCAAGGCACTCGCATGCTGTACCAAGTCTTTCAGCCAGTGATGGTGTAGTTCGGCCGTCGTCTCCGGAAACCAGCTCCTTGACGTACGTTCCTCCTTGAACTTTGAGGAAGCCCTTCAGAGTGTGGTTACTTTTCTTCTCAAGCTGTATCTCTATGATTCGCTTTGTTCTTACCAGATCGCTTCGCCGATGTGCAACACGCTTGGGAGTTCTCTGACTGATATCAGCGTTCTTGAACTCTTTGCACACGCGTCTGAGGTCTTCCTTGGTGACTTCCTCCTCAGTTCTGATAATTGCTCCGTAATCCTTGACATTCTCGGAGGCTTCATCCTTCAATACCTGCGCTCTCTTCCTATTGGACACAGCTAGTTCAAGAACCTCAAGCTTTTTTCCTGAGTCTTTTCTGATGCGTTTTGCGAGCTTCTTGAGGTCAGGATTTCTTACTTTCGGCTCTGAAACCTCAACAACAAAGGGACGGCCCGAACCTAGCATCAGAACATCGATGTCCTCCCTGCCTGCTGCATGAAACTTGAACTTCGTACCACCAGTCATGTCTTGGGCAGGAATGCCTACGTACTCTGATATCGAATCGGGATACTTGCGTCCTGTCCCGCCGCACTCTTCACAACCCTTTCCTTTACACGACTTACAGTCCCAACGACTTTGAGGGACTCCTCGCACAAGTTTTCTGTATCTCCCGGCCATGAATAGAGGATTGACTCTGACCTTGATCCTATTCTTGATCATACTATGTATAATCACAATGTCGGGATTATCAAACTCGACAGGCTTGTCAAGGAGCTTCTGCAGCCGCTTTCCCAGCTCTCGGTTGAAATCGGCCTTCAACGTTTCACCATGTAGTATCTTCAGGGCGCTCCTAATCTCGTCTTCACGATCCGATAAGATGGGCGTCGGCACACTTCCTACCAAGAAAGAACCGAATTCAAAGCCTTCTACAGCAAGAACAGCCTCTTCCGCGATACTGTCCAACCTGTCAAACAACGAGCCGTCGTCCACCGAACACAAGTAGCAGGACTTCTCAACGGGAAAATCGATTGAGTCTCTTTTCGCAAGAGTCTGCGCTGGTCCAAACATCCCGTTTCCAGCCAAGAGAGCTAAGAGTTGCGT
This sequence comes from uncultured archaeon, assembly GCA_964345915.1. Classification (GTDB taxonomy): domain Archaea; phylum Asgardarchaeota; class Thorarchaeia; order Thorarchaeales; family Thorarchaeaceae; genus SMTZ1-83. The sequence continues at coordinate 13,778 of CAYFTD010000133.1, read as the reverse complement.
TCCGTTTTCCTTCCTACCTTCCTTCATTTCATTGTGAGCCTTCATTGAAAGAGTCAACTTGATTGAGCGCCCTCTTTCTTCGTTTGAGGTGTCAGTGCTGAGCCATGCAAATTGTCTGCCGAGGCAACGATCGCACATTGGCTGTGTTTCCAGCACACTCCTAGCTGTACCTAGAATATCATTCTCATCATTACTACCCATCAAATCGGACCTCTGTCAGTCAGTCGAGAAGAATTGCACTCATAAAGATGTGCCTAGAAGAGAGGGCTTAGGTATCTGACTGCCCTGAGTCCTGCCAGAATTGTGAATGGGTTGATGAGGAGACGGAGTATGACTCGTCTTTGTAAGTCCATATCGCCCTCTCTCCTTACAGTTTCGACGAGGTCGAACCGTTCAGCATCCTTGATGAGTGTATCAAGGCCTCTGTCAGAGAGACTGGAGATCACCCTTTGAGTGAAGTACATCGCACGTAGTTCTCGTATGAGCAGAGACCTCCAACTCGACTCGTACAACTGGATGTCCGTATCTTGCAGTTTCTCCTTGCTCAGAGCATTGGAAACCACTCTGCCTGCGACTCTCGCTGCAATGCCTCCCATGATGACACCTCCTCCCGTAGTCGGCTTCACAATCCCAGCTGCATCTCCCACTACTAGAAACCTGCCTTTTACAGTCCTCTTGATTGGCAGTCCAGATAGTACGACTCCCCCAAATCCACGTTCGACAGAAGCATGTTTCAGCCTCATGCTCATGATGGAATGATGTCGCATTGCAGCCTCAAGTCTCACCTTTGCACGATCTCTTGCCGCAAGTCCCACTCTTGCTCTCTTCTCGCCTAGTGGAATGATCCATGCAAAGAACCCCGGGGCAGTCCGTCGCCCATAGTACATCTCGACTATGTCCTCGTCTACATCCACCCCACTCAATTCGTACTGATATGCGGGATACTTGCTGTTTCTCGGGACAGGGGGTAGTCCGACAGCCTTTGACAACTGACATCTTGTGCCCTCTGCATCGACAATAATCTGCGCTTCCAGCGTATCGTCCTCATCACTTGTCTGCAACATCACAGAACAGCTTTCTCCATCAGGACAATTGATTCCCATTACCTTCGTTCCTATGAGAACGGCGGCTCCTGCGTCTATGGCTCTCTCTGCCAGCCATCTGTCAAATCTACTTCTATCTACGACTTGTGCCTCGCGTCTTCCCCTTTCAACAAGAACAGAATGCCCTGATGGTGAGTAGATCCTGGCCCCTGATACTCGATTCTGAATGACTTCTCCTGGAGGTCTGAGCCCCAGTGAGGCGAGTCCTGACAAACTGAGAAGCCCGGCACAGTGATCGGGCTCTCCTATTGTAGGATGTTCTTCCAGCACTACTACATCGTGGCCTTGTTCTGCTATGTCATGTGCAGCAATCAGGCCCGTTGGACCTCCTCCAACTATGGCTACATCTCTGACTCCTCTAGGCATCCCACCCCAAGAGCAGTGGATACCCTTAATATCTCTCCCCTCAAGTGACCCTGGCTGTGACTGGAAGGCAACCTAGATGAGTGGACGGGATTTCAAGTACAAGCAGGTGATTGCTGTCAGGACGGACCTGGACATGAGCAAGGGGAAGATTGCTGTCCAGGTTGCGCACGGTTCAGTAAGTGCATCAGAGAGAGTCCGAGTAACTCATCAGACCATCTGGAAGGAGTGGTTCAGCGAGGGTCAAAAGAAGGTCGTTGTGAAGGTCACGTCTGAAGAAGAGCTACTCGGATTGAGGCGCATTGCTGTAGATCAAGGGATTCCATTTGCCCTAATTCGCGATGCAGGGATGACTGAACTACCTCCTGGAACCACCACAGCGATTGCGGTGGGACCAGCCACAGCAGAACAGATTGACAGAGTGACTGGCGACCTGAAACTTCTCTGAGGAGAGTTGTAATGATAGAACCTCCATCCCTCGAAGTGGCCGTCGGGATGGAGCTATACAGTACAAAAGCGCAGGGTGTCGGAGGGCGCCTTAAGAGGCGTTTCGAGGACTTCCTTGTGGAGGAGATAACTCCAGAGGGAAAGGTGCTTGAGTTTGAAGACTGGAAAAGCGAATCATCGGAGATGGCTGTGGCGGGAGAGCGCTCCAAGTATGCTAGCTTTATCATCCAGAAGATGGGACTATCAACGCTAGATGCATCGACCATTCTCGCCGCTGAGCTGAAGTTACCTGAACATCTTGTTACCTATGCCGGACTGAAGGACAAGAGAGCCGTGACTGTTCAGATGATGTCCATACCCGCTTCTGCAGCTATGCGACTCAGAGAGGCAAGGCTGTCACGAATGGCTATCAGAGACCTGCGCTACACACGTCATCGAACTCAAATAGGTGACCTCTGGGGTAATCGTTTCACAGTCCGACTCTCTGAGATGGACGCAGAATGCTCAGATGCCCTTGACTTGGCCAGGCAGTTGAAGCAACTTCCTCTTCTCAATTACTTCGGTGTTCAGAGATTCGGCGTCACGCGTCCTTTTACACACCTTGCAGGTAGGGCACTTGTGAAGCGAGATTATGAGGAAGCTGCACGCATTCTTCTGACCCTTACGAGTGAATATGAATCAGAGGAACTCACAGAGGCACGAAAACGGCTGGCGACTGACCTCTCTCCAGACGACAGCATCCTAGAGGCCTTTCCAAGGGACTTGAGCTATGAGAGAATAGTCATCAAGCAACTCATCAAACACCCTGGCGACTTCAGGCGGGCATTCTCCAGAGTCCCTTCTCGTATTCTCACAATATTGGTCCATTCATATCAGTCGTATCTGTTCAATCGGCTGATCAGCCTGAGAGTCAAGTCCGGAATTCCTATCGACAGACCGGAACCTGGGGACTTCATCATCATGTTGGATGAGATACACTCTGGACGAGACCTTTGGTTCTACGTGACTGATCAGAAACTTGAGGAGCGGACAGAACTCGTACAATCTGGTAAATACGGTCTGGCGGCCCCACTCCCAGGATACTCGACGAAGACTCCACAGTCCAAGCACTCCGTGTTGTTGCAGAAGCTTCTGAAGGATGAGGACATTCGGCTTCCAGAATTCAGAAACCCTGAGTGGAAGGCTCTCGATGCACCAGGTGGACTTCATCTACTCACAATTGCACTCTCACAGATTGAGGCACGATGTGCAAATCAGAACTTAGTCCTAGAGTTCAAATTGACTAAGGGGTCCTATGCGACTGTTGTCATGCGGGAGCTGATGAAGAACCATCCAATCAACAGAGTATGACTCACCGAGCACGACGTTTCCAGGTGAATCTTTTCATCTTCTCCTCGAAGATACCATCGTCCGACGTTTCAGCCTTCTCCTGCCCTTCATCCTGGTAACGGAAGATCACTGGTTCACCCATCACTGCTGATACAATCGCTCTGAGGTCATCCTTTGAGTAAGGAATCCTATCTCTATCCTCTGCCCGAAGCATCACAATGCTCTCTCTGAATCCATCCGGAAGATGCAGACTGTTGATCCCTAACTCAACAGCGGGTGCAATGAGATTTCTAACAATTCTCCTTAGTTTTGTGGGTGATTCGAAGATCAATACATCACCGAACGACTCCTCAACCTCATCAAGAAAGGCCTGTTCAGCCAGCAGAACATCTTTACTTCTCTTCTTGACAACCAATATCACACGGTCTTGGAGTTTTATTGCTCTTGAGAGATTCAGGTCTTCCAATCCTGGGTATTCTTTTGCTCTTTCCAAGACCCATCTAGAGAACTCAACATCGAACTCCGTTAGGTCGCCTCGGTCCAGTTGCTCTTGGCAGCTCGAGCAAAGCATGTCCGATTCGATGTCAAATACACAGACAGGTAACTTCATCTCTCGTTCCTCGCCACGAGATGCCCCAGCACTGGCTGGTCTTCAGGCGAGGAGCACAACTGATTACTTTCGCTTCACTTGGAGAGTGTTATGTCAATTGTCGAAACGTTGAGATCGCTTCCCTTGTCGGTCTGAACAGTGGTTGTGCCGATCTCTATATTCTTGACACTGAGGCCGGAGATGAACCTGTGGCGTGTAATCTCAGCTACGTCTACTGCACGACTGATCAGTCTGCCTCTCGCCTTGATTACAACCTCATTGGCACCCTTGTTGAACAAAGTCACGCAGGCCAGAACATATGACATCACGTTCTTGTTGCCTACAAGGATAACTGAGTCGCCATGGCTCGCTTCACCCGACTTCTCGTCGGTCTTCTTTTCTGTCACCCGAAGCCTCTCCCCTGCTGATGCTCTCAAGGGTATTAGATACAGCACAGCAGCGGACCCCGTCTGATATAGATTTCGATTCACTAACCCACTCGAACTCCTGTGATTCTCAGTTACTCTCTCTGGCAGTGATTCAGAGAGGGGCCAGACTCCAAAGGCGAAAGCCTTTTCTTCAAACCGACAAGCGCGGTCGTGGAAGTTCTCATAGATGACGCAACTCACATTCTTAGGCTCATGTAGAGAGATAGGACGGGCGGGTTTTTTCCTAGAGGAGAAGGACGAGAGCGTTCTCGTTGACCACGGTGCAAAGCTGGTCGAACCTGCGAAGTTTCCGGATTTAGTTCCTCTTGATGATATTCAAGGAATCGCGCTTACCCATGCTCATCTGGATCACTCCGGCGGTGTCCCACGCGTTCTTTCTCAGACAGATGCCTCCCTATTCTGCACTCCTGCAACCAGAGACCTGACTGTACTACTCCTTCGAGACATGTACAACGTCACAAAGGGAAGACTTCCGTTCAATAGAAATGACATCCCACTCGTGAGAAGACAGTGTCAGACAACGGCGTACGAGGAAACTCTGCCACTCGGCCGTCGGTTTGAGATGACTCTGTTCAATGCAGGTCACATCCCGGGCAGTTCAATGGTTTCGCTGAGAGTCGATGGCAAGAGAGTGCTGTTCACCGGCGACTTCAATGCCACAGAGTCACAGCTGAACCCTGGAGCCAGGAAGAACCTCCCAAAGCATGATGTGGTCGTGACTGAGAGTACCTACGCACGTCGATTGAATCCTGACAGGGCCGAGATCGAAGAGGGACTGGTTCAGACAGTTATTGAAACTGTAGAGCGAGGCGGAACGGTTCTAATCCCAGCCTTCGCGGTAGGTCGAAGCCAAGAGATAATGTGCATTCTAGAACGCCACGAAATCCCACAGAAGTACCCAATCTATGTCGATGGGATGGCTAGAAAAGTGAATGAAATCCTTGTCAGACATCCCCAGTATCTGCAGAGTCCACAGTCATTCAGCCGTGCCGTCAGCAGAACCCGCGTAATACACGACAACAAAGACCGCACAAGAGCAGCAAACAACGGTGGGATAATCGTATCGCCTGCTGGAATGTTGAAGGGCGGGGCATCACACCTCTACTTCAAGATGTTATATGATAATCCAGAGAACTCAATCATCTTAGTGAGTTATCAGATTCCAGGCACTCCGGGTGCGGAGCTCTTGGCTACGCGCAAGGTGCAAGTCGGAAGCCGCATGTTTGAGGTCACTGCGGATGTGCACATGCATCACCTATCGTCACATTCGGACTCGAATGGACTGCTGGCCCTCCTTGAAAGAATACCAGGAGAACCAGAATTCTATGTTGTACACGGAGAGTCGGAGTCCTGTGACGTGCTTGCAGAAACTCTAGAGAAGAAAGGCAGGAAAGCGCACGTACCAGAAGTGAACGAAACAGTTGAGATCTAGTCTTCTTCCTTCTCTGGTCGGGCCTCAACTATCTGGCATTTGACCTGCTGTAGAACACTCTCAGCTTCTTGGGGCTCGAGAATTATGGTGTAGAGATATCGCTTCGTACGGAGCTTAAGCTTGACTTGATTACTGCCGCGCTTGACTCGGCACTCCTCGGCGTCCTCGCTCATCTCGAGGAACTTCTCTACGTCATAGATTTGTTTCGGCATTCATGAGCCTCCGCATCAACCTCACCGAAGTTCAAGTCGTTATAAGAGTGACGGATTAGAACCTGTTTTCACTATGCATGTCTTGATTCCGGCGATAGAAACAGTGGTGGGCCGGGGGAGACTCGAACTCCCGATTTCCTCCGATTTCCATGGAGCACATATCTAGTTGAACTCCACTTGTGAAGGAGGCATCATAACCGGACTAGATCACCGGCCCTCCGACGAGATGTCTGAAGAGCAATCCGGATATAAGAATGATGGATGGCAGTAGGCCCTACAGAAAGGAAGGCTGTTCATGGAAGGTACAAGGTCTACTTCTTGGAGCGCCTCTTTGGTCTAAGGTCCTTGTTGCCGCATTTCCTGCACTTCTTTGCCTTTAGTGGATTAGTCGCTCCACAGTATCGGCAAACTGACTTGTATAGCAAATAGTGCTGTGCAAGCCTGCGTTTCTCGATGTCTGCAACTGGCATTTCTTAGACCTCATTACGGGCTAGACATGGTTTCCAGTCGGCCCGTTCCCGCTTCACTGCTGGGTTCTGTTTTAAAAGCTTGTGCTCTTTCCACAAGTCAGAATACTACAGGACTTCTTTGAGGAGTCGTGCCACATCACTAGGGTTCTCAGCAACTGGAACTCCTGCGTCTTCGAAGGCTTTGATCTTGGCCGCCGCGGTTCCTGTACTCCCACTGATGATTGCACCTGCATGTCCCATTCTCTTGCCTGGCGGTGCTGTTCTACCTGCTATGAAGGCTACTGTAGGCTTCTCCACATGGTTTTGGATGTATTCTGCAGCCCTCTCTTCGGCATCTCCACCAATCTCACCTACTAGAACGAGTGCATCGGTATCCGGATCGTCATTGAGCATCTCTACTGCCTCAACTGCAGTGAGTCCCACGCAAGGATCCCCGCCGAGGCCAATCGCCGTTGAGATACCAATCTTTGCATCTGTCATGCCCGCAGCAATCTCGTATGTGAGGGTGCCGCTACGTGACATTAGGCCCACGCGCCCCCCTGAGAAAACATGCCCAGGCATAATACCGAGCTTCTGTTTGGCATTCGGAGTGATGATTCCTGGAGTATTGGGTCCAATCACTGTGATTCCCTTGCGTTTCGCTGCGTGAACCACTCGCATCTCGTCCAGAACAGGGACATGTTCGGTAATCACAACTACAGGATTGAGCTCTGCAGCGATAGCCTCCAGAGCGGCGTCTCCTGCAAACGGAGCCGGCACAAATATCACAGACGCGTTTGCGTTGTGTGCATCCTTTGCCTGTCTAACGCTATCGTAGACAGGAACCCCATGTACCTCCTCTCCCTTCTTGCCTGGAGTGACGCCCGCAACTATCCTGGTGCCATACTTCACCATTGATTCCGAGTGAAAAGTGCCCTGCGAACCAGTGATTCCCTGAATGACTACTCTAGTATCCTTATCCACAAGTACGACCATCTATGCCCCCTCCTCGACCAAGCTGACCACTTTCTGAGCGGCCTCTTCCATTGTCTTCATAAATGGTATGCCAGCTTTCGCTAGAATCTCCTGCCCCTCCTTCTCGTTTGTGCCTACCATTCTGATGACCAAAGGGACGGTTATGTCTCCATCGCTTCTCGCAGAAACGATGCCGTTCGCAACATCATCGCATCTTGTTATGCCGCCCATGATGTTGACCAGAATCGCCTCTACTCGATCGTACTTCATCGCAATCCCGATGCCTCTCTCTACTCTCTCTGCATCTGCGCCGCCACCTAGGTCTAAGAATGTGCTAGCTTTGCCACCATACAACGATACTGAATCCAGTGTGGCCATTGTGAGCCCGGCCCCGTTACAGATACAGGCGATGTTTCCATCGAGCTCTACATAGGCCATCCCTTCCTGTGTAGCCATCCTTTCTCTCTCATTCTGCTCTGCTGGCTCCCTTTGAAGCTCTTCAACCAGTCTCTTGTGTCGAAATAACGCATTATCATCGATGTTCAATCGAGCATCTGCTGCAAGGAAACTTCCATCCTTTGTGAGGATTAGAGGATTGATCTCCGTGAGTTCAATATCATGTGTCTTCACAATCTTCCATAGTCTGAGAAAGAATCCAGCCAGCTTGTTGATGTCTTTGCCCCCGAATCCCATCTCAATGGCCATCTCTCTAGCCTCGAAGGGCCGCAGACCAATGTCCGGATCAACGTGTTTCTTTATGATCTTCTCGGGACTCTCTTCTGCAAGCTCCTCAATTGACATGCCCCCGGCCGCACTTCCAATCACAACGTATTTCCGTTCATTTCGATCGACTGTTATGCCTGCGTAGATTTCCTGCTGAATCTCCAGCTTCTCCTCAACTAATACAGCCTCAACAGGTAGATCATTGATTCGCATGGAAAGAATCTCTTTGGCAATCTTCTTCGCCTCATCAGGTGTATCAGCAAACTTCACTCCTCCTGCCTTACCTCTCTTTCCCGCAAGTACCTGGGCTTTCACAACGACCGGCTTGCCGACTTCGGCAGCACGTTTCTTGGCCTCTTCAGGCGTTCTAGCCACGCCTCCTAGAGGAGTTGGCATCTGAAAAGAACGGAAGATATCTTTGGCTTCATGCTCAAACAACTTCATGTATATCATCACCATGGGGAGAACTGAAGGACTTGCCCGAGCCTCAAGCCCCCGCTGCATTGATAATGCGTAAAAAGTTACCTGCTCGCCTTGAGCAGTGTCAGGAAGCTCTTCTCAAGGGCGATACTCTCTCGTTTCATCTTTGCCCTTCGCTTGTTCTTCATCAGCCTTTGCAGAACCAGATTGGTGTAGTCCAAGTCCCACACACAGTTCTCCACTATTCCCGGGAAATCGCTATCCTTGCAGACCAAGCCATCCATACTATCTACAGGTAGAGAATCAAGAACTCGAGCCAGCAGACCCTTGGGAAGACTGCCTCTCGCTTTGGACACACCAAGAAGGATTCTCTTGATATCTGCCTTCCCTTTGTCTATTGCATCCATCGCTTTCCTTGCGTCGCGTACGGGGACCCCTAGCAAGGTCACCGCTTCACCCAGCTCGGTACAGCTATGTTTCTTTTTCTCATATCGGACTAGCCCGTCTTTCTCCAATTCACCAATGGTTTCAAGTCCACGTAGCGACTGCTCAATCACACTTGGTGCGTAGGGTTTGGTATTCTCCTGTTGAAGAGCATACTTGGTGAACTTCACAAGATGTTTGCAGAGCCTATGTCTTCGTATTCCCTGATACTTCCATGACTCGCAAGAACATGATACTCCGTCTGCTGATTTTAGCGATACGTAATGCCACATCTCTCTACTTCCGCTGTGCACCAATCCTTCAATCTTGGAGGGGTTGAGAGAAACAAGTCGGACGCTCTCATCTGGTATCTCTTGGGCACGCTTCTCCGTCGACTTAGTACTCCTGAGGGTGACTAGTTGTTCCACAGATGCGTCTTCTGGTGCAACTGAGCTGTCCGTCGTCCGCTTGCTTGTCGCCCAGTAAGTCCGATCTATTATTGAATAAGGATCAGTTTCTTCCTTTGAACGACCGCATATCTGTCCCAGCACGAGATCTTGGATATTGTCAGGGTCATCCATCACGCTGTCAACTTCTGCTTGTCTGAGGGAGAGGTTCCCTTCAGGGTCTTTGTCAAAGTACGTGGTCATCACCCTAATTCGTTCTTGTTCATTATCCACAACAACTATCCCAAATGCCTCTCTATCGAATCCTCTTCTTCCTGCAGACTGAAGCACATCATTCAGCTGCCACTCGGACAGCATGGTCACACTATCCTCCTGCGTCAGCTCCTTCCCTAATTCTTGCATGAACACACCCAACAGGAAGACCACAGTGGCTCTCAGCCCGCTTGCAATTGCAAAACGAGTTGGCATCACAGCAACGGGGATGATTCCGTCCTCCCATGCGTTTGAGATTCTTCTCCTCTGGGTTCTCGAAACGCCTTCGTGGAGGAATGCTACACCTCTTGATATGGCAGCTCCTAGCTGCGATGTCATGTCACACTCGGTGTAGGACTGCTTGACATCTCTGGCCAACTCGAGCAAGTCGTCTTTGTGCTCCGGGACAAGTCTCAGGTCAAGGGCAACGTCTTCCTCTCCCTCAGATAGTCCTGCAAGCCGTTTGGCCAAGTCCTCACAAGCTTGTATGTTTGCACAGAGAATCATCACTTGGCCACGACGGTAATGAACGAACTCGGTTAGGTCAGCCAAAGACTCGTTGACACTATCAAAGGCCCTTACGCTGAAGATCATCTTCACCTCGGCCTTCCTATCTTCAACAGTGCGGGCATTCAGCCAATGTGACAGCTCGGGAATGTCGGCAACTGGCGGACATATGGCAATATACTGTATAGGATCAACACCTCCCATCAGAGAAACTAGAACTCTCTCAAGTCTGGCACCTAGTCCTGGCTGACCGATTAGGTCCAAGCGGTCAATCAAGACACACTCAACACCCTCAAGCACATCTGGGTGTGTTCTGGCGGCAACATCCATGGCATGATACGTAGAAACAACAACGCGACCGCTGGCCCAGTCACCTTTGACTGCAGTCCTTTGCCTAAGAATCTCTGTGGCCTCAATCCCCAAGCGCCTGCATTTCTGACTGAGCGACTGATACCTCCTCTCAGCATGATGCGGATTTGGACAAAGGACAAGGACTTTCGCACGGAAGTCCGACGCCACCTTGTTTAGAACTGCAATCTCTGCTACCACGTATGCCTCGTCGTAGTCGTTGGTCACCAGTATCTGGCTCTCGTCCCTCATGATTCCCATGTTCACTGAGTCGGCCTGGAATGCTGTAAGTGTACCAAAACCCTGTCGTCTTAGAAGCTCGAGCAGACGTGGTGCGACCTGTGCCAACTCAAGCTCTCTAAGCGTGCTCAATTTGCATTCTACCCCGCCGTTTTAGATACGCGTTCATTCTATGAACCATTATGTTATCCTATTAGTTTTCCTGTTAAGAAGAGCTACAAATCTTGAGAATTATCAGCATATTGATCAGTTCGCAGTCCGGTGGAGTGCGTTTTTCGGTTTTGGCTACAGGGATCTACCATACCGTATCATATGTGACACATACATAGAGTAATAGGCAGATTGCATTCACTAACACGCGTACAAGGAACTGCTCCTCTGAGCTTCGTCTATCGAACTGAGGTATGAATGTAATGGCGTTCGTCGCAACAAGAGAATCGACTTTTGAGATTATAGTAAAGAAAGGCTTCAAGGTCGAGCCTGGTTCGACCTTTGTTTGCGGCTTTCATGGACTGGGAGAGGTTGGCTTTCTCAGCACAGCGCACCTAACAAGAGCTCTCAATGCAGAACGTGTTGGCTTCATAAAGAGCGACATGCTTCCCCTCTTTGTTTCAATGGAGAATGAAAGACTGGTGCTCCCATTCGAGATATACTGGTACGCGGAAAAGAAGATGGTCTTCCTAGTGCCACGCTTTCAGCCCCATAGCTCGGAGCAATGGGGTTGGATTGACAGACTGGCAGAATGGATTGCGAAGAATAAGTTCGATGAGGCCTTGCTATTGGGAGGTCTTGATGCCAGTTTCAAAGAGGGAGAAGACGAGATGCGATGTGTTCCTACAACCGCTTTTGCACAACGCTTGAAGAAATGGTCTGTTCCTCTCCTTGAAGAGGGGCTATTCGTGGCTGGCCCTCTTGCTCTTCTTCTAGCAGAATTGGAGATGCGTGATCAAGCTGCCCTGGGTCTCCTCACTTATGCTACACGCGGTAGACCGGATCCGAAGTCAGCGGCCACCATGCTGGAGAAGATTAACGAGATGTATGGAGTAGAGGCAAACGTTGAACAGCTCCTAGAAGAATCACGCGAGATTGAACGCCTTGAGAAGATGCGTCAGTCAATCGAGTCCTCGGACCGGTCGAGTGATATGTTCGTTTAAGCGCCTCTCACATAGGCACCAATGTCAACAAGGTTCTTGGCAACAAGCTTCTCCCTAGCTAGTCGATTGAGCTTGAATCCATCAACAGACAAAGCAGCTAGTCCAATGCACTGACGGTCCTTATTCAGGACGAGAACCCTTTGTCCTCTCTTCAATCTAGAATCAAGCTCGACCACTGATTCTTTGAGAATGCTTCGGCCGTAGGTGAAGGCCTCCGCACCCTTGCCGGAAACTACGATCACTCTGTCTGTGAGATCCACCAAGGAGCCTAGAATCTGGAGGCTGAACCTGAACCTCCCTCTCACCAAGTCACCCAAACGTTCTCCCATAGACTGAATCTCATATTGTTCATAGTCGCCGATTCTGTTAATCCATTCCATGGGAACGAGGTAGAATGATGTTGCCTCATTTCTCTTCATGGAGATTGGTACACGATCTCCAAGCAGCGACTTTGTAATTCCATCACCAAACTCGCCATCTATCTGCTTCGTCACTTTCGCCCAATCTGAGGGGTCAACGAGCTCTGTGGTCATTCGGCTTCACCACCTTCTTTCATCATCTTACAGATGAAGAAGCCCTCAGTTCCGTGTAAGTGAGGCAGAAACCTCCTTGCGAGAGCCAGTGAACTGTCTAATTGCACACCATAGGGCTCTACATAACCCGGAGAACCGAATTCAAGTGGTATCTCCACGATTCGCAACTCAGGATGCCTTTGAAGAATTCCGTCGACAACATATTCGTTCTCCTCAGGTGCGATGGAGCATGTCGAATAGACCAACGTCCCTCCCTGAGTCAACGCAGACACCGATGCTTCAAGCATCTCCTCCTCTCTCGTTGCGCAGAATCTGATATCCGCCATGGATTTACTTGTCTTCCTGGAAGGGTCGAGAGGAATAAGACCCTCACCAGAGCAGGGTGCATCAAGCATGATTCTATGAGGTGATAGCTTCATCCGGTCTAGTTTCCTTGCATCTCCCCGTAGCACTATTGCATTTGTGACTCCACACCTCTGAATATTGCTCTCCAGACTGGCGATTCGTCTTCTATCTGCGTCTATTGCAACCACAGTTCCCAAGTTCTCCATGAGCTGAGCAATATGCGTTGTCTTACCGCCAGGTGCCGCCGCGATATCGACTACAGTTTCGTTCGGCTGCGGGTCAAGAACCCTGCTGACCGTCATTGAGGGCACTCCTTGAACATAGTAGAACCCAAGCATATGTTCGAACAACGAGCCCGGTGAGCCTCTCTCAAAGTTTGCCCAGAACCCCTCTTCCAGCCATGGAACTGCCTCAAGAGCGACATCATTGTTCAGGAGGCGAGGTTTCAGTGACTCTAAAGTCGCCTTGAGCGTATTGACTCTTATTGATGTTCTAACGGGATTTTCGCACGCCTCAATGAAACTGAACGTTTCATCTTCGCCCCAGAGAGCTAGGTATCGTTCAATCATATACTGGAGATAGCCATACTTCTTCGCGATTTCCTTTGCTTTCTGACGAAGCTGTTTGCTGGCCATCTCATCACTCTTCTTCACTACTAGACGTCTTCAAGAAACCCCTTCAATTCGTCGATTCTAGGGTTAATCAACACGACAGGCAGTGTCAGCCTATCCGGACTTTCGAGATCCTTGAAACCAGAGCCAGTTATGGGCACAACCACTGAGTCTGACCTGTCTATCACGCCCTGACCAAGAAGTGATTCAAGGCCGGCAAGTGCGGCAACTCCACTGGGTTCGGCAAAGACGCCTTCCAGCTTTCCGAGCAAGACAAGGAACTTCTCAATCTGTTTGTCAGGGACAGCAACTGCCTCTCCCTTGGCAAGACCAAGATACTTCAACGCTGCATCGCCGTCCCAGGGGAATGGATCTGCAAGTCCGCCCGCAACAGTCACGTTTGAGTCCCAAGGTCGGATGTCTAGTGGGTCCTGTCCTTCATTGAATGCTCTCACAATTGGTGCACA
>CAYFTD010000132.1:0-6930 GCA_964345915.1 uncultured archaeon | reverse complement strand
GGACGAGCCTGCTTATTCTGTGGTGCTGCGAAGCAACTCTTGGGTGAAACCATGTCCCAATTCGGTGTTTCTGACGACATAATCTGTACGATAGACGTGGACAAGGGCGAGGACAAGGGATCCGGCTGCAACGATGTTGTCACCAGCCTTCCCACAATTCGTATATGCAACGTGGTTCTGGAAGGGCTGCCTGATGAAACCCAGGTGAATGATGCCGTTATCCGCGCATTGATGATGGACTGTTTCTGCGAAACCCCGTTCGCCTAGAAAGATCCGACGTTCCACAGAGGCCCGCTATTTCACTCTTAGAATGTCTAGAGGGTTCTTTGCATGCATCAGAACGCTCTCTTCTTGCCCATCGGTTTCGACGGCACATGGCCGTGATTTGCGAACTCGGTCAATCGCAGTCCGTCCATTAGACGAATCGTATAGATAGACCTCTGCCAGGGCCATCATTGTACCTGTTCTCCCACAGCCAGCTAGACAGTGAATCAGAACAGGTTTGTTCTCGTCGAGGGCCTCTCGTACTATCGTAACTAGTTCCCGCACGTTGTCATCAGAAGGAATGCCAAAGTCTGGAATGGAGATGCGATGTTGTTCGAGATCAAACTCAGAGAAGTCAGGAAAGCCAAACCTGGATTCTAGAGAAATGACAACTTTGACTCCTGCATCGGCAATCTTCTGAAGGTCTTCTCTTGTTTCAGGCAATGAGGACCCCCATAGCTGCCCAGTTCTATGCTCGAACAAGTCAATCATTGTATTCATGAACACCTGGAGCCTAGTAGTCCCTAGCGTAGTCCTAGACCATGTAAGTGTGGCGATATGCCACCTGATTGTGTAGAGGTCCTTTCATTCGACGTGGTTCCAAGGCCTTCAGAAGTCAAGGCGAATCGTTTCCCAGCGTAGTCTTCCTGCCTCCACAGCCTCCTTGATCTTCCTCTCAGTTCTACTGAGACGGGCAGCACCCGTCTTTACATCAGCCAAGACAACGGTGATTGGTGCTTCTGAGTCGCCGTCCTTCACAGCAGTGTATCCATCAAATATCAGGTAGTCAATAGGAGCGCCTATGAATCGTGCATCTGACGGATTGTATCTGAAGATATCTCTCAACAGGGGCACCATATGTTCTGCTATCTTGCCCTTGAGAACATAGCGACTTCGCTGCGCTGCATCCTTTCTTATGTCACCCTCCTGTTCAGCCCACAGTTTTCTGAACTCTGCGTCAACAAGAGCGATTCGATGTCGAAGTCGCCAGCTCATCACTAGATACACGATTACTGCAAAGAAGAGCCCCACGCCCAGTCCTAGGAGAATTTCTTCAAGAGCCATGACCTAGTATCACCCCTTTTGGATATATGCTCAGGTAATGACCGGGTATTAGCAGGAAGCTGGCACTCAGTCAATGGAAATGCAGCATTTCAGGGAAACGTTGATTAGACCTTCAAGAGAGGCACGCTCGGTTTTGTTTCAAATCTTGCAAGAAGGACCGAATCGATGACAAAGACCAGGCTGATTTGGATCGGCGCAATCATCATATTGCTGCTGTCAGGCATTATAGTAATCGCGGTCTTAGATGACGTTGAAGGCCCGTCAATCTACCAGATTGACATTCTCCCAGTGTACCCGGAGGCTGGGGATCTGATAAGCATCGTTGTCTACTGCATTGATCCTTCGGGCGTGTCCAGCGCACAACCATCTTGGTCAATCAACGGTGAGAATTGGGTTACAGAAGAGATGTCCTTCCATGCCTGCCTGTGTATGGCCGGCGGCCGCTGGACGGCCAGCTTCGGCCCCGTTTCCGGAGGAGATACGGCAGAGTTCTTTGTTACTGCCTACGATAGCTCTGTTTACAGAAACGCTGCGGATACCCAGACCTACGTGCTGGAAATCGCTTCATGATTAGCAGGGCATCGGATACTTCAAACCAAAGAATAATACCGAGCGAGTACGGTGGTTCCTCTTACATGTCGGGCGCCTCGGAAGTGGGAACCGTGGAGATGAATACAGCATTCAAGATGCGTTGTACTTTGATTGTCATGTTGCTTGTGATATCGCTGATTCCGACTGCTTCTGCGACAAGTGCAGTCACCCAGGAGGCCATTGAGATAGTTGCATTCTCTCCCAACCTGTTATTGTCAACGGATGATTCAAACTACAATCACCATGTTGAGGTATCAGTGGCAATCAGCGACAACGGCACAATCTTCGCTGGATGGAAGAACTCAGATACTCATAATGGACCCGGAACAAGAGTCAGTATCGTGAAATCTGCGGACGGAGGGACAACTTGGACTCAACCCTTCGACATGCCCATGTTTGGAGGCGAGTTCACTCAACAGTCAGACCCCTGGCTGTACTGGCATGAGGACAGCTTGTACTATGCATATCTGGAGTTTGAACCGGACTACTTCACAGATCCCGGCAATCCCGAATTCTTCACGCAGATCACTGTTGCAAAGAGCAGCAACTACGGTGGTACATGGACACACGCTAAAGCATCCAATGGGACCTACTTTGCTGACAAGGAAACTATGATGGTCAGTGATACTGGTAGCATCTATGTCGTCTACGACGATGTGAGTATTGACGAGCAAGACGAGAATACGACACTCAGATTCACGCGTTCAATCGATGGCGGCGCGACTTTCGATGAAATCTCGATTATCGGAAAAGACCCAGGCTATGTCGGACCTTTCGTTGCACAAAACAGCACAGGCGGCCTCTTTGTGGCATGGACTTGGCTTGATAGCACATATACAGAAGGGACCCTGTACCTCTCAAGAAGTACAGATGATGGCCAGACTTGGGATGAACCTCGAGTGATTGACCTTGGCGGAAACTTCTCCGCAGCTACTGCTCCTGGCGGAAGACCGGGCAAGAGTACGCTTCCTGTACTCAGATTCGACAATAGCGATCGCCTCTATGTTCTATGGGCTGACTTGTATGAGTCAGAGAGCCACTCTTGGGATGTATACTTATGCTACTCGGATGACTCCGGAGAAACGTGGAGTTCACGGATACAGGTCAATCAGGAGACCTATGGCAACCAATGGAATCCCGATATGGTGATAGATGCTAAAGGACGACTTCATGTAGCCTTTTACGATGAGCGAAATGAGGCATATTCGCCCTCATACCGTTCAATAGATTTCACTGGAGCAGGTAGAGACAATCCCGTTTTCTCCGATGAGATTCCGATAGCTGACGCAGTCACAAGCAGCTCGTACACGAGACCTGGTGAATACTTGGGGATTCAGGTCGACATGAGAGGTATACCTCATGTGGCTTGGAGCGATGCACGTGATGATGAGATGGACATCTATTATGCTCACGGGATGAACTCCACCATACAAGAGATTCCTCTGGAGATTGTAGTGGTCGTTGTTGTTGTCGCGGCCGTGGCAGTATTGGCTGTGGTCGTATTCTACACTAGACGGAGGTAGGACTTCTGCCAAGAGTCCAAGTGTAGATGTGAATCAACCGATTCTATATTGCTAGACTTCAAGTCCTGTGTATTCCATAAGGCAGTAACACAGTCTTGGGGGATACCTTAAGTAGAACAGATTCGGCGTTTCCCAGGAGTGACATGACAAGAAGAACATTCCAGTTGCTAAAGGAGCTCAGTGAGATTCCTGGACCGGTGGGACGAGAGGAGTCCGTTCAGGAGAAGGTCGAGCAGCTTCTGAAGGCGATTGGACTAGACGTTCAGCGGGACAAGATTGGCAATCGAGTCGCAACCCTAGATGGTTCGAAATCCCACTATGCGTTAATTTCGCACGCGGACGAGGTAGGTTTTCTCGTGAGTAATGTTGAGAAATCAGGATTCCTTCGAGTGAAATGGAACACAACCGGATACATGCCTGATCTTAGACTTCTACCTGGTCAGCGTGTTTCAATAATGACAGAGAAGAAGTTGATTCCCGGTACGTTTTGCGTCAAGACTGCACACATCGCCGGTCCTGAAGGCAAGAAGAAGATCCCTACATACGAGGAAGTCTTCTTGGACATCGGAGCAGCCTCAGAAGAGGACGTCTATGAGATGGGCATCCATGTGGGATCGCCTGTCGTATACGACACGACTCTCTCTAAGGTGGGTAGGAATTTTGTTGGGAAGTCATTGGACGACCGCGTGGGTCTGACCATGATGATCTCAATTGCAGAAGAACTAGCGAAGGTTCCGAAGAGCAAGCGACCGACAATCACCTTCGTTTCCACAGTAATGGAGGAGTTAGGTGCAAAGGGTGCGGCCGCGGTGGCAAGGAATCTCGATGTCGACGGAGTAATCATTCTGGAAGTGGGTCTGGCAGATGACTATCCAGGTACTGCTGGAGAGGCCGGTGTTTCATTGGGAAAGGGCTCGGTCTTGGTGATAAAGGACAGCCAAGTTCACTATTCGCACGAGCTCAATATGAAGATTATCAGAACAGCTGAGAAGAATGGCCTTCCAATACAGAGAGCGGTGTACCACAACTATGCTACTGATGGCTTTCAGATGATTCTGCAGGGACAAATCGCATCCACAATTGGGGTCCCTTGTCGCTACTCTCACAGCAGCTTCGAAACTGTGACTCTGGAGGATGTCGAGTCTACAATTAGACTAGTGTCGCTATTTCTTCAAGAGTCTGGATGAATGCAGTGTATGTTTTCTATGCTTCTTTCTTCTCAGCGGGTTCTACGCGAACTATCATACTATCTCTTGAGAGAATCTTCACCTTGGTTCCAACTGGTATTTCACCAGTGTCGCTTCGTGCGTCCCAAATCTCTGCGCCGACCTTGATTTTGCCTGAGGTGCTCGTAACTGTCCTGACTACTGTTCCAACCATGCCTTCCAATTCATATGACATGTAGGTTCCCTCCAACAGTGATGGATAGACGAGATAGTATTTACCAGCCACGAACACGACCGCCCCCACCACCATAATCGCGGCCACAGGTATTGTCAGTTCGGGAGCAAGATAGTAGATAATGACAATGACAAGCGGGACAAGGAGCAGCTCGTCAATTGTAATGGCAATGAACTTGACACGAGGCGAAACCATACTTACTCTCGACCACCTATCTTCGTGCTATGATTACATACCTAAAGTGAAAAGCCTTTGCTCGAAGTTGCGACTCCTTTTGGCCTTGCGACCTACAATATGATTAAAATAAGGTACACTGGCTCGAGATTCAAGTGACCTCCCTTTGAAGACTGAAACCATCCAACTCATGGCCGGAGCTGCAATGCTCTCGTCATTCACATACATCCCAATCCTTGCAAGGGATACTCTTGGTGCGGATGAGCTGTTTGTCAGTCTTCTAGTAGGTTCTTACGCCGCTGCATCTTTCGTTTCAAGCTATATCTTTGGAAGAGCAGGAGACATCTACGGCAGAAGGATTATTGTCCAAGTAGGTTTTCTCGCTGCAACTCTAAGCTTTGGACTTCTTCTACTAGCTAGTACTCCCGAGATCCTGTTCGTAGTCAGATTAATGGGTGGTTTCGCATTAGGCACCTATCCAGGTGCACTCGCAGCTTACGCCTTTGAAACGGACATGAAGATGGGACGCTTTGCCTCTTTTGGCGCAGCTGGCTGGGGGGTGGGAACTCTACTCGCAGGCTTCGCGGCTGCGTTCAACATATACTTTGCATTTCTGATGTCATCCCTGTTTCTGGCCATCGCATTCGCCACTGCAATGACACTGCCACGTCTTGAAAGAACTCCCATGCACGTCCCGCTTTTCCCAATTGCCACCATCAAACGAAATTGGTCAGTCTACTTGGCGGTACTCGTTCGTCACAGCAGTGCATCTGCAGTCTGGACACTTTGGCCCTTGTTTCTCACAGATTTGGGAGGCGACCCATTCATGGTTGGCGTGGTACAGTCTATGAACTCAATCGCTCAGGTTGTTGTCATGATTGGACTGACTGATAGGTTTGAACCCAGGCCTCTTATCTTGGCGGGCATGCTCTCTTCTGCGGCCACTTTTGGCTGGTTTATGCTTGCAACTAACATACTCGAAGTAATTCCATCACAGTTTCTGCTTGGTTTCGCCTGGGCAACTCTCTACGTTGGAGCGCTGAAGTATGTGACCGAGCGAAATGAGGACAGATCGACAGCCTCAGGATTGCTCAGTTCCACGATGTCAATCTCCATGGTGATAGGACCTATCATAGCAGCATCGCTTTATTCAATCTGGCCGGGGTATATTCCGATCATCTTCCTTGCAATGCTGATGTCATTGGTCGGCTTTGTGATATTCTGGGTGAGTAGCAACGATTCGAACTTGTCTACCTCTCCCATGATGAGTGATCAGCATTGACTGGCAATTCAGCCAGACAGAGACTTTTCAAGCCCAGACAGTCTTGTGTTTGCAGAGAGTCGAGAAGGAAGGTAAACACTTGGAAATAAGGGAGATGCTCACAGTCGACCTGGACTTCGCCCTGAGCCTGACTGAAGGTGTAGGATGGAGTAGTATCAGGAAGGACTTTGAAGAACTGCTCCTGTTCGACCAACATGGTTGTTTTGTGGGGGAGGAAGATGGAGTCCCAGTGGGCATGGTCTGTGCTCTGTCCTACGGTCCGTTCGGAACCATTGGCAATCTAATTGTACTCAATGACTACAGAGGACAGGGCAGAGGTACTGTGCTAATGGAGCACGCCATGGAGTACTTGAGAGAGAATAAGAGGACTGATGTGATGCTGCTTGACAGCGTTACTGCTGCAGTACCCCTCTATGAGCGACTGGGCTTCAGGAAGGTCTGCCGCTCTCTGCGGTTTGCCGGTTATGTTGAACCTAGGAGGTCACCCATAGTTCGACCTATGGAAGGCAAGGACCTGATGCATATTCTATCAATTGACAGACAACACTTTGGAGCCAGTAGATTCCTGTTCTTATCCAGTGGTCTCTCCGCCAATCCAGAACTCTCACGTGTGATTGAAGTCGATGGTGA
>CAYFTD010000131.1:0-11129 GCA_964345915.1 uncultured archaeon | reverse complement strand
GTTCAAGAAGGCTGGCATCCAACACATAGTGACTGGGTGTGGCGGGTGCTTCGGAACTCTTGCAGAACACTATCCACATTTCATGCCTGAGTTCGATGTGAAGATACATCATACCGTAGAAGTGCTTGCCGACATGGTCAGAAACGGAGTGCTGACATTCAAGACACGTGAAGGCAAGTACACCTTCCACGACAGTTGTCACTTGGGTCGAGCCCTAGGAATCTATGACCCTCCAAGGGAGATCATTGATGCAGTTCCGGGGATGGACCTTATAGAACTGGCAACTAACAAAGAGAATGCAAACTGTTGCGGAGGATTCCTTACAGTTCTCGACCCTGAGCTCTCAGAGTCAGTGGGAAAGAGAAGAGTTAATGAGGCCGTGGAACTAGGAGTCGACGGAATGATAACTACATGTATCAGCTGCTACAAGAACCTGAGCTACTGTGCAAGAGAAACTGACCTGGAAGTAATTCAGCTTGATGAGCTGATTCTCGATCTGGCACGGATCTCTCTAGTCGAGGAGTAGAAGAGCAATGAGCGAATCACGAAAAGGAACAAGAGTTGTGGTTGTCGGGGCCGGAATTGCTGGTTTCAGCTGCGCCCTTGAGTTGAAGGGACTAAAGGCCCGATGCACAATCCTAGAGAAGGAGAAGACTGTCGGTGGGAGGGCAAGATCGTTTACTGAGTCAGGATACGTCTTTGACCAGGGACTTCACTTCTTTGTAGGAGGCTTCAAGTCCCTCATCCCGATTCTCGAGAGAAGCGGCATAAGAATGACGACAGTTGGCGAGGGAGCTGTCTGGCTTAAGGGAGGAGAGAGACATATCGTTCGACGGTCGGCAGTTGACCTGGCCAGATTCGGCCTGCTTCCAGTTGCAGATCGGGCACGTCTTGGTCTGCTGGTCCAAGAGAACATGAACCGTCCTGACGAGGATTTCATGGAGCTTGACAAGATGACCTTGGCCGAGTACGCTGAAGACAAGATCCCAGAGAACATCCTCAATGACTTCTATGAACCGCTTGTGCGCACTGTTACATTCATGACCTCAGATGAGGTTTCTGCAGGCCAGTACCTATACTCCGAGAAACTGAGATTCGCCTACGAAGACGGATTTCGGGCAATGTATCCCGAGAGAGGAGGACTTGGCAGCGTTCCTTATACGCTAATGCTGCAGGCCCGCAACTTCGCTGTAGAGCCGAAGGTCAGCTGCACCGTGAAACAGATCATTATTGAAGATGGCAAGGTCCAGGGACTTGACTATGAGCAAGATGGAAAAGATGAGCATGTCGACGCGGATGCCGTCGTCGTAACCACTCCGATTGACATTCTCCCAAGTCTTGTCAAAATGAAGGAACTCCCTGGTGACTTCTCAAATGCCATCAGCAAGTTCAGCTATGCCCCTTCAACAGTCGCCTACTTTGGACTCTCGTCTCGCGTTCTGGACTTCAATGTGGGAGCGTTTGTCCCAGGGAGGAAGATCAATATCGTAGCCGAAGCCAAGAGGGTTTCGGGTGTACTGGCACCGATTGGCGAATCTCTCTTGACAGTGACAAGCATTGACAAAGAGCTTCTGAAGATGAGTGATGACGAAGCTACAGAGTCCATACTTGACGAGCTCAAAGAGCTCATCCCCGGAGTGGAGCAGAAGGTCACTTGGAAGAAGAGCTGGAAGATATGGAGGTCTGTGCTTTCACAGCCACCAGGCATCATGACTGACCGTCTCCAGACTAACAGAACTGGTGTGGAAGGCCTATACGTAGCGGGTTCTCATGCTAACTGCGGAATGTACTATGCATCCATGGAGGCCGCATCCCGGTCGGGAATTGCCTGTGCAAATGAGATGATTGAGGATCTCTCTTAGAATCCAAAACTTCTGGACTGACGGGAAGAAACGGTCAGTCCAGACTTCCAATTTCTAGAGTCGGTCTAGCCTAACAGTCTTAAGGCGGAACTTTCGTAGAATCTTGGAATGACTAAGCTAGGGCCTTTAGAACAGAGCGGTCAGAAGAGTGACCCTTACGTTTGTGCTTCCTGCGGCAACTGCACGCTAGTGTGTCCCGTCTTCAGACAGATGAGATGGGAGCCGTACGGCCCACGTGGTAAGCTTAGCATTATGAAATTGATTCTTGAAAAGAAAGACGAGTTCAATCCCGACTTCACCCGAAAAATCTACCTGTGCACTCTCTGCGAACACTGCACATCTGTCTGCACGACGAGTATCAGGCTTGACCGGTTTTGGGAGCTGACGCGAGCAGAGGCTAGAGAAAGGGGACTCACTCCGCCCCCGGTTGCATTCGCCAGCGAATCTGTCAAGAACGAGGGAGACCCATTCTCTATAGGTCAATCTAGCAGACTCATCTGGACGGAGGGAATGGAGGATTCAGTGAGAGACCGCATCAACGTGGCGGCTGACACTGCCTATTTTCTGGGCTGCAATGTGTCTCTCAAGCATCAGCTTCACGATGTGGCTCGTTCAATGATAAGAATCATGGAGTATGCTGGCGTCAACTATACGCTTCTTGGGGAGTCAGAAACCTGCTGCGGAGCCCCCTTGTTATGGGCCGGCGAGCCCGAAGGTACACCGGCGATGGTTGAGAAGAATGCTCAAACTCTTGTGAATCTCGGCGTAAAGAGAGTTGTCTTCAGCTGTCCATCCTGCATAAGTACATGGAGGATTTCAGCCCTAAGAACAGAAGGAGTATCTACGGCCAGCAAGCTCGAGTTACTAACATCATCTCAGTTCATCGACCAACTGATGGAACAGGGGCTTCTTCAGTTTGAGGAACAGCCGATGCTCACCGCCACTTATCATGACCCATGTATCTCTGCTAGAAGTCTCGGAGTCATCAAAGAGCCGCGAAACGTGATTGAGCGTATCCCTGGAATCTACAGAGTGGAGATGGTGCCATCTGAGGGGGAAACAAGATGTTGTGGTGCTCACGCACTTCTGAACATGGTTGACGCGCATCTATCAGCTCAGATAGCTGAGATGCGTCTCAGAGACGCATCGGTAACTCCTGCATCTCTTCTTGTGTCTGAGTGTCCTCGATGTCTGATGGCATTTGACCTTGCAACTTTTACTTTGGGTTATACTGTCGAGATCTTGGACATCGTTCAGCTAGTTGCGCGGTCTCTGAAGGAATCAACTGGCGGAGGTGAGAATCAGGGATGAGTATGAAAGAGCTTGAACTGGAAGATATCGTGGGAGCAGACAATGTGACCTCGGACGAAGAAACCTGCCGAATATACTCTGAAGATGCAGCGAATCTGCCAGGACTGGCTGGTCAAATCATCCGAAATAGATTCGACATCATCGCGCAGCCTGTTACTGTACCATCTATCCAGGCACTCCTGAAATATGCCGCGAAACATCGATTGACAGTGGTTCCTCGAGGCAACGGCACCTCTGGATGGGGTGGCTCTATCCCGAGCAAGGGTGGCATCTGCGTTAGCCTCACACAGATGACGAAGGTCATCCACGTGGATGACTTTGGACGAGTAGTTACTGTCGAGGCCGGAATGACGTGGCGAGAACTGTTGATGTTCCTAGAAAGACTAGGGATGACTCTGCCCGTATACCCATCAAGTGCAACCGCCGCTACCATAGGCGGCTTTGTAGCTAGCGGAGGTTATGGAATAGGTTCCTCCAAACACGGAGGCATTGTCGATCAGGTCGCTGGAATCGAAGCCGTGCTGGCAAATGGGACCCTTGTGAGAGTAGGAGAGCTCGCGCTGGGATCGTCACCTGACCCGCTTGAGGAACAAGCCCAAGAAGGCACTGAATGGCTCGAGGCACTTACAGATGAATCGACATTGAACCTCATGGAGGTTCTGACCGAAACCTACGGGACAATGGGTATCATCACAAAGGTGACGCTAAGAACTGTGCCAATGCTTCAGCTACTACCGTTTGCATGCTCCTTTAACAACATAGAAGACTTGGCGAAATCCGTGAAGCAAGTGCTAGACGAAGCAGACCCATACCACCTTCGGTACTTGGACAGTAACCACACTTCAAAGCTGACCGCGCTTATCGGATCTCCACAAGAGTGGGACAAATACATTCTAGCTGGTGCCCTTCATGGGACCATATACGACAATGAAGATGGAATGGAGGCTGTTTCAAAGATTGTACTAGACAATCAAGGGACCATGCTAACTGAAAGACGTGCAAACTTCTATTGGTCTGAACGTCTTTTTCCATTAAGGTTCAAGAGGCAGGGACCCAGTCTTGTGCCGGCAGAAGTCATGGTTCCCATAGAGAATCTGCCTCAACTGCACGAAGAAACTCTTGCCAAACTGGGTGGTTCAAAGTTCGCCGTGGAGGGAACCATCGGGTCAGACGGGTTTACCTCATACCTGGTTTGGATTCTCGACGACGAACGCAAGAGGCTAAGATACACTATTGGCTGGCATAGATCCTTTGACATTGCTGGCCTGGCCCCCAAGTACGGTGGACATGCATACGCAGTTGCTCTCTGGAATACCAGGCACGCCATTAAGTACTATGGCGAGGAGAGATACAAACAGCTCGTAAGCCTGAAGAAAGAACTTGATCCCAGCAACTCCCTAAATCCGATGAAGGTATTTGGCGGGAGAGCCCAGGTTGCTTGGGAGTCACAAGCTTTCGGGTTCTTGACAGGTTTCCTGGTTGCACTCTTGGCCGGATCATTAGGGCCCGGAATCCTCGGACTTACTTGGTTCCAAGACCTTGTGTCCTCTGTGCCTTTCCCCTTGCTGCCCATTCAGCTATTCTGGTTCATTTCATTTGCCGGGGGGGTGATAGGTCTGCTAGTTATGAGAATGATGACTTTGGCACAGGCCTTGGGAATTGGAATACCGCTGCTACGAATTGCCGATCGACTTCTGAGAAGATAGGCCAGAGTAAGAGTCAACCTTAGCAAGATGTACCATTTGTTCGTTTACAATGTGAAATGTCGCTGCGGCCCCGAGTATCAGGACGTAAATTGCCAAAGCTCGACCAGTTGGATGGAAGCTTCCGATAGGCTTAAAACGCGGTTCTTGAGGTTCCGGTCTGAAACTTGAGCAATGACTTAGACCGACGACAATTCATCAAGGTCTGATGAACACCTAGGTGGTAGTCATGAGGAAACATCATAGAATAATGCTCTTAGGGACAATAGCCTTCGTCGTCATTTTGATTGCAGGCGCTTCTTCTTCACTGGCGAATTCTACTCAGAATAATGATTGTGCTTCATGTCACGGAACTAATGTCAATCTGATTCTGACGTCCAACGCCACTGGTACCGTTGACGCGACAGCCGGTGTGCCGTTCGTGTTGGAGATAGATGCCAGCGACCCTGACGTCACTGACCTAGGCCCACCTCCGAATATTGCTGTGAAGATAATCAGCATACAGGATAATGATCAATTCAGCTATTCAGTGACCCTAGTTGAGGATGGTGATTCTGGAGATACGAACGCGAACATTGGTCAGATCAGCTTCGACTTGACAGTCTCTCCATTGGCGCAAGGGAATTGGACAATTCGCATTTGGGCCGCTTCTGAAGGACTCGATGGGATGAGCCTCGATGTTTCTGTGAACGTGGCTGCGTCGACTATAACAACAACAACGACCGGAACAACAACCGGGACAACTACGACCACAACAACCACTACAACCACAACTGATGACGGTCCGAGCCCGGAAGAGCTTGTCGCCATCTGGGAAACCATGATGATTACCCTCGTCCCCGCAGCCGGGGTCATTCTGGTGCTCCTCGGCATCGCGGTAATTCGGAGGGCAAACTCCGGGTAGGTGATAGCAATGGCGATACATCCTGTTTTTGTCCACTTTCACACTGGAATCGGCACAGCAACAGCAGCTGTGGCATTAATCAATCTGATACTGCGATTCGTGTTCCGTGACGGCATAAGAACTCCTGGAACACGACTTGCAAGAGCCTTCCATGAGTTCGACATTTTCGTCTATTGGGGGAACATAATCACGTTCTTGGGTCTAATTGCGGGAATGGTAACTGGCTTCATGGATTGGCCCATGGTTGCCCTTGTGAACGATCCCTACATGCGATTCAAGATTCTATGGTCGGCTATTGCCACGGAGATCTACCTCTTCGTCATCGTTCTTCGCGCCAAGCTTGGCGATGCTGTCTGGGACAAGACCTCTTCATGGTTGAGCTATGGCATTCTCGTCGTTGTGGCAGGAGTTCTGATGGTCCTCATGGGTGCGATGGGAGGCATTGCAGTCTACGGCGATTCCATTCTAAAGCCAGTCTTGGATTGGATTGGTTTACCCTGGCCATGAGGTGTAGTAGCAAATGGTTTCGGAGCTCTTCGAAGGACTCAAGGCAGAAGAACTGGATGTTGAGCCCACGATCTGCGCCAGATGTGGTTTCTGTACTTTTGTCTGCCCTGCATATATCGACACTCTTTGGGACTCACAATCACCCAGAGGCAAACTCTTCCAACTGAAGGAACTCATAAAGAAGAACAAGGCGATTCCAGCCGACTTCGCTGACCGCATTTTCAAATGCACTCTTTGCGGAGCCTGTCAAGAGATATGCCAGACCAACATCCCTCTTCTCAGATTCTGGCAGCTCATAAGAAAGGAGATTGCCCAACTGGGTGAATGGCCGGAAATCGTCAAGTTCATCGACAATGCAATTCAGAGTAGTCAGAACATCATGGAAATCGATCAAGATGACCGCATTCTCTGGACTGACATGGTTGATGACCTAGTTGAAGACAAGTTCAATCGGGAGGCCGAAGTCGCCTATTTCGCCGGTTGCAATATTTCCTTCAAGGGAACTCTCGCGCATATGGGTGAGAACACAGTCAAACTGTTCGAACACCTAGGCATCGACTATACACTTCTTGGTGAGCAAGAGTTCTGCTGCGGAAATCCGTATTTCGTTGCGGGAGACTTTGAAAGCGGAATCAAGCTAGCCGATCACAACCTGTCTGCACTGAAAGGATTGGGTGTAAAGACTGTCGTATTCAACTGCCCTGGGTGTCATCGTGCATTCTCTGAGGAGTACCCACACCTCATAGGGAAAGAATCTGTTGAAGGACTTGAGTTTCTGAGCTACTCACAATTCGTCAAGCGCATGCTCGATGAAGGCAAACTCAAGTTCACAAAGAACTACAATCATATAGTGACCTGGCACGACCCTTGTGAGCTCGGAAGGCACCAGGACATTTATGATCCGGCACGCGAGGTACTTCGAGCAATCCCCGGTTTAGAGCTTCGAGAAATGAAACATACCAAGAACAGGGCGAGATGCTGTGGAGGCGGAGGAATACTCAAGGGCACAAATCCATTGATGTCGGTTCGGATCTCTGCTCGTAGGATTGAACGGGCTGAGAGAACTGGTGCAGACATCTTAGCTAGTGAATGTCCCTCATGTACGATGTCTTTCCATGATGGTCTCGAACAGACTGAGTCGAAGATTGCATTCAAAGACCTCTCACAAGTAGTAGCGGAGGCGCTAGGAATTGAGTAGGTGGTCGTCATGCTAAGGGGGAAACATCTGAGAGAACTTGCAGACATCGTGGGTGAGGACTACTTCTCAGCTGAAGAGTACATGAAACACCTTTATTCCGAAGACATCGCAGCACTGCCGGGGCTTGTGAATGACCTTCTGAACACCGAGGTCGAGGCCGTTGCCCAGCCGACTAGCAGTGAAGTTGTTTCCAATCTGCTCCAGTACTGTGTCAAGGAGAAGATCCCTCTCATACCAAGAGGGCATGGGACAAGTGGGTACGGTGGTGTCCTGCCAACCAAGGGCGGACTTGTTGTCGAAATGACTCGGATGAATGAAATCTACAATATTGATCGCGAAAGTATGACCGTCGAGGTTGGTGCCGGAATAATCTGGGGCAAACTCATTGAGGACTTGGAAGATGAGGGCCTCGCGGTTGCAGCATACCCCTCGAGCGCACCATCAAGTACTGTTGCTGGATGGGTTGCCGCCGGAGGCACAGGAATTGGAAGCACAAAATACGGTGGAATTGCTCAGCAGGTTGTTGACCTAGAGGTCGTTCTCCCGGATGGACAGATAATCAGGACGAAGGACGCAGGACAAGACTTGTTCGAAGGCTATGAAGGACTTGACTACCGATTCCATCCAGGGACTGATGCGTATAGTTGGGGTCCAGTAGGTCACGACGAGATCGGACAGGATGTCACTAATTTGTTCATTGATAGCAATGGAACTCTAGGGATCATAACCAAAGTTGTACTGAAGATAATCCCGTTGAGGAATATTGTGCCAATGGTGGCATCATTCAGAAGCAGAAAGCTAATGATTGGGGCCCTCAAGGAGCTTCTCGAGGCTACACGTCCATTCTACCTTCATTTCATAACTGGCGAGTTCTTTCGTATGCTTCGTGAGATTGACAAAGCCCCTGAAACCATCGGAGAATGGATAGTGCTTAGCACCTATGAAGGGACTGAGGCGGAAGTCGCTGGAGAAGTTGAGAAGTTCAAGCACTTTGTAAATCGATACAATGGAACTGTCGAGTCATCTGAGCTGGCTCATCACGAATGGGATGAACGATTCTATCCCCTGAGGATCAAGAGACTTGGCCCGAGTGTTGCCCCATCAGAAGTCTATGTCCCGCTCGAACATCTCGAAGAGTTTCTAGAGCACAATGATAGACATTTCAAGGGAGAGAAATTCGCCATTGAAGGGGCAATCACGGACCTTGGTGATGTGGCCGCGCTGGGATGGTTCCTTGACGACGAACGTCGCAGGATCCCATTTCTCATGGGATGGTATCGCTCACTTGATTTCATTAGACTAGGAATGAATCACGGAGGAAAAGCATATTCCATTGGAATGTGGAACGTCGCCCACTCCTTGTCGTTTTTCGGAAAGAAGAACCTTGGTCTCATGAAACGGATAAAGAATGTGACCGATCCAAAGAACCGTCTCAATCCGGGCAAGGTGTTTCCAGGCCCATTACAGCTGTCACTTCGATTCAATCTTCTGATACTGCTGGCGGTCGTGATTGCTGTGCCAGTCGTCTTATGGTTGGCCGGAGTTCTCTTCCCAACTATCATGAATGCATATGTGCCATGGTTGATGATCACAAATATGACGTCGCTCCTCATCGCAATCGCGATAGGCTTAGTCGCGGGAACGGCAGTTGTGGAGATAGCTAATCTGGTTCCAATATCATTTCTACTAACGATTGGTGGTACATTCATGCGTCTTGGAAGACGTATCTGGAAAGGACCAAAGTAGCACTGCAACAAGAATCTCATTCCAGATCGAATTGGATATCAAAAGCAGCACAACTGTCCAGGCCAGGTCACTGATCCCTGTTTCCATGGATGCGCATATCCGGAACTGCTCAATTCGATGTTACAATGCGAAATAAACGACGCCGTTTGTTTTGCGTTTTAAAACAATCCTTATATGGCACGGTGATTAGCCAGCCGCTAGTCGACAAGTGAGTGCACATCCCGGGAAATCGCGGGTTTCATCTCACGTTAAAGGAAACCATAACCAACAGACCCGGTTTGAGCAGGAGCTTGCCAATGACATTGGAACAAAATCCAACGGCATCCGCAAAACTGAGCTTCATAAGGCTGTCTAAAGCCGTGATACATGGATGGAGGATATTGCGCTTTGAATCAAGGGCCGATTTTACTAACACCATTGCAGGCTGGCATCAACTATCATATGACGATAATTCTCGGACTCCCAGCCATACTGTTGCTAGCCCTGGGAACAGCTCTCTACTACATCTCCCAAGAGAAGTACACGTTTGCTCATGGAGTGTGTGCAGGCCTATCGCTTCTTCTAACGACAGTCAACATTCTCACAATTCTCCCAATGACTAGCTTGGTTCTTAGCCTCCCCGTGATTGATACTTTCCACTTCATCCACATAATCCTAGGAACAATTGGCTACATTTTCGGAGTCATTGCCTTCATAACTGGTATCTCTGGCGTTCGAGTCAAGTGGCCCGGGCTTACTGCACTTGTCTGCTGGACTACAGTGTTCGTTATGGGCTATGTACAGTTCCTCATGTGAGGTGACTTCAGATGGAGAACCCAACAGACACTATTCGAGATATCAAGAATCTCTCAGAGTTGGAATATGCTAGTTCTAGCATGACTGAGCGTCTGTCTGCCAGCGGCGACACAACGGGCATTCCATACTACCATTATCGATGGAAGAAGAAGTGGCTAGCTGATCATGTTGTTTGGCCAACTACTGATGAGGAAGTCGCAACGATTCTGAAGTATGCAACCAAGCGAAAGATTCCAGTGATACCAAGAGGAGGAGGTAGCTGCTACTACGGCTCAGCAAGTCCGACAAGAGGCGGTATAATCATCGACACCAAGAGGATGGACAGGATACTGGAGGTCAACAAGGACGAAGAGTGGATTATGGTCCAAGCTGGCGCAGTCTGGGAGCTCCTCGACACGCAGCTAGCCAAGTATGGTCTGACACTTCGTGTAATGCCGCAGAGCGCAACCGCTTCAACGCTTGCCGGATGGCTTGCCATAGGAGGCAAGGTTGGTGTTGGAACTCCGAAATATGGCTCAATGTTAGACAATGTGCTTGAGATGAGAGTCGTCAGGCCAGACGGCACAATTGACAACGTTGAAGGAGATGACATGAAGATCTTCTTTGGGACTTCAGGAATCGCCGGAGTTGTAACTGCAATAAAGATGAAAGTTCGTCCAATCCCTGTGGCCATTGATGGTGTGATGTTTGGGTTCGAGGACATCGATAAGGCAGTTGATGCTGTGACACGACTCTCCCAGAGAGGGACAAGGCCCATCTATCTACGATTGACCGACCTAGAGTATGAGTGGCGCGTTCAAGGCGGCCTTCCGCCCGGAGTGAGCGGCAAGTTCTTTGTAATGGTAACATATGATGGTGAAAGTTCGGATGTAGCCCATGGAGTTAGGTCTGCGAGTGGAATCCTTGAGGTAGCTGGCGGAGAGAACGTAGGCCAAGATTACTATAATCTAAACTGGCGTGACAGGTTCATTGCTGAGATGAAGATCAAACTCGAGGTCCCCACACTCTCAATGCAGAACTTCTGGATTCCAGTGGAAAACATCGGACCACTTGTGGAGAAGATGTACAAGATTGCCCGAAGTTAGAGAATTAACTCATGCTTC
>CAYFTD010000130.1:0-7204 GCA_964345915.1 uncultured archaeon | reverse complement strand
TCTGCGGCGGTTTCCCTATAGAGCTCTGAAACTCTCTCCAACTTGCCAGTAATCTCATCCATTTCGGCTTGAAGCGCATCGCGCTCCCCTTTGAGAGTCGCAATCTCATCATCTTTCGCGGTGTCGCTCTTCAGAGCTTCTAGCTCCTCTTCTGCTTTCTGAGCCTTCTCTTCAGCTGCCCAAGCCTTCTCTTCTGCTTCACGTTTCTCGGTGCGAAGCTGTTCGGCATCATTAGATGCAGTTTCGACCTCTGTTTCGAGGCTTTCGATCTTGTCTAGCGCCTTGCCAACCGATTTCCTGAGAGTGTCAACTTGTTCTAGTAGCTTCTCCTTATCCACGGACATGATCGCTCCACCTACAATGCGTGGTGTTGTGCAGTCTTATATCAGTTTCACATTGCTAAGTCTTCTTCTGACAGACAAATCGATTAAGACTACTCCACAACTCAGGAGAATGGGAAGGCGAATTGGCCGATCAGAAAGAGGATAAGCAGAGAGGCTGTAACTACAATCCAGACCGTTCTATCCCAACGTATAACGGTACCTCCATCGAATCCTCTGAGAGGAATCATGTTGAATAGGCCAAGTAGGGCATTCAGAAGGGTCCCATAGTACAGCACGAAGCCGAGTGGTCCAAAGACAACTCCTCCTGTCGCTACTATGACTTCAGCAACTGAGAGAAGGCTGCCTCCTATTATTAGATTAGACAGTGGTCCTGCAAGACTCGACTTGGCGAAATCATCCATGCTCCGAACGTCACTTGTCATCATCGTTCCCGTTCCAAAGATTGGGATGCCAAAGATGATTGCAACAGCTGAGAGGTAGTATCCCTGTGGCGTCATCCTGAACTCTGATGTCATTCCATACCTCTGAGATACGAACTTGTGAGCCATTTCATGCAGCATGAAGGAGGACCAGAAGACTCCCAACATTGCGGGGATGAACCACCAGTTTGGCGAGAGGAGCCAGAATGGCAAATCAATAATGCCGAATATTATCCCACGACCAATACCTCCTACCATTGCAAGTCCCACAAGGGCGATTAGGATTGAAGCTATCAATAGATCCCTTCGTTCTTGTCGGGAGAACCTACTCACTCTCTTCTTTCGTTCCTTCTTCTTTCGTTTGACTCTCTTGACGATATCCTGATCATAGTCTTCCTCTTGGTACTGTCCGGTGAATGTGTCTGCAATCTTCCTGCGGGCATCGTCCTTTGCCTTCTGAAGTCCTGGGCATCCGTGGCCCTCGGGCAGCCTGTGCTCTGCACAGAACACTCCGCGGCAATATGGACAAGTGAATGCCAAGTCCTCTTTCCCACACAAAGAGCAGTTTACCATGAACTTCGCCTCAACACTACGTCTTTTCATGCCTCTATTGTCTTTCTTAAGGCTATTCGTAAGGTATCACAGACCATGACCAAACTCCAAGCCCGCGAAAAGTCTCGGCCTCTTAACAAAGGTTAATATATGCTCCTAGAGAAGCTTCCATCAAACGCTTGGTACCTGGGCAGATTCCGTCGTGTTGGTCTGTGCAATGACTGTTTGAAGCGGATGCCTAGGGGCTCTGTAAGCGGGAGGAGTCATACTGAATGATTGATGACGACGAATTCGAGAAGATATTCCGCAAGATGATGGAGCAGTTATTTGGAACATTTGGCATGCCAAATGGTGGAAGCCGCACCCGCGGCTTCTGGGATGAATCCAGAGAAGGCAGTGAAGAAAGAGAGATTGATTTGACGAAGCAGGGTCCGCATGTCGAGAGGTTTGACCTAGACGACAAAGTGATTCTTGTCATAGATGGTTGTTCCATCGACTTCGAGCCGACTGTCAAGGTGTCAGGCAACAGAGTAACTGTCACATTCGGCTCAAGCGAAACGGGACTTGAGTACGAAACACCGTTCAAGATTGATGCTGACAGGTCAGTCGTATCCTGCAGGAATGGAGTGGCAGAGGTCAAACTTGAAAAAGCGGAGGACGGTGACTCCTTCGACGACGTTGAGAGAACCCTTCGGAGTGAATGAGTAGGTGAGTATCGAATGGCAGAAGAATCGATTCGATTGAAAGTTGCAGCGGCAATGCCGAAAGATCAGGGCCGTGGGATAGTCAGATTGAACACTGAGGTTCGTGACCAGTTGGGAGTAAGGTCTGGTGACTACGTGCTACTCAAGGGCACCAAGGACACAATTGCCGTTTGCTGGCCGAGTCTGAAAGAGGATGAGGTATTGGACATGGTCAGGATGGATGGGTTGATCCGCGCAAACTCAGGTGTGAAGCTCGGAGAAATGGTTGAGGTGAGTGCAGCCAAGGTCCCTGACGCCACAAGAGTCGTGCTGGCTCCCAGTCAACCTGTGAGGTTTCAGCCTGGTTTTGAGGAGTACATCAAGCAGCAAATCATGAACAAGCCGGTCACGCGTGGAGACCTTCTACTCATCGCGTCAATCGGTCAAGGACTCCAGTTTATGGCCACAGCGGTTGCACCCAGCAAACACGTCAAGGTGACACCTGAAACGAAAGTTGAGGTTCTCACGAAGCCCACCAAGCCTGACGAGATATTAGTGCCTCAAGTGACATACGAGGACATAGGCGGTCTCAACAAAGAGATTCAGAAGATACGAGAAATGGTCGAGCTTCCGATGAAATCACCAGAGCTATTCAAGCGCCTGGGCATTACTCCTCCAAAGGGAGTTCTGCTTCATGGTCCGCCTGGAACAGGAAAGACCCTCATCGCAAAGGCTGTGGCTAATGAGTCTGGGGCCAACTTCAAGACAATCAATGGTCCCGAGATAATGTCGAAGTTCTATGGTGAGTCGGAGCAGAAGCTGCGAGAGGCTTTTGAGGATGCAGAGAAGAATGCGCCCAGCATCATTCTCATCGATGAGCTTGACAGTATTGCTCCTAAACGTGCCGAAGTCACTGGTGAGGTGGAACGCAGGGTCGTCGCGCAGCTGCTTGCGTTGATGGATGGCCTTGCAGGGCGCGGTCAGGTAATCGTAATCGGGGCCACCAACCGTGTTGATGATGTGGATGAGGCATTACGTCGTCCAGGTCGTTTCGACCGAGAAATAGAGATAGGAGTCCCTGACAAGAAAGGCCGGCTTGAGATTCTTCAAATCCACACTAGGTCCATGCCTCTCGAGGAGGACTTGGATCTAGAAAGACTTGCAGCGACAGCCCATGGGTTTGTGGGTGCTGACCTTGCCGCTCTTGCTAGGGAGGCAGCCATGCAGGCACTGAGACGAGCGTTACCGCATGTCGACCCAGAAACGGGAGACATTCCTCCTGACATCTTACACGATCTGTATGTCACACAGAATGACTTCGACACCGCAATGGCTGATGTGAGCCCTTCAGCTTTGCGAGAAGTCCTTGTAGAGAAGCCAAACGTTCGTTGGGAAGATGTCGGTGGACTGGAAAAGGTAAAGGAACAGCTACGTGAAGCCGTTGAGGCGCCCCTCAGGTATCCTGAGGTATTTGATGAGATGGGCATTCAGCCACCAAAGGGTGTCCTTCTATTTGGTCCACCTGGAACGGGAAAGACCCTTCTCGCAAAGGCAGTTGCCACGGAGAGCGAGACCAACTTCATCTCAGTCAGAGGTCCCGAGATCTTCAACAAGTATGTAGGAGAGTCTGAGAGAGCAGTCCGAGAGATCTTCAGAAAAGCTAGGCAGACGGCACCAGTCGTTCTATTCTTTGATGAGATTGATGCCATCATGAGCGCAAGAGGTATGAGAGACGATACAGGCGTCAGCCAGAGAATTGTCAATCAGTTTTTGGCAGAGCTTGACGGGATGCTTACTCTTCAGAACGTACTAGTTATCGGAGCAACGAACAGAGCAGACATCCTCGACCCAGCCATGCTGAGGCCTGGGAGGTTCGATCAGATTGTGTTTGTACCGCCTCCTGACAAAGACGCTCGAGTTGAGATTCTGAAAGTACACACCCGGGACATGCCACTTGCAAAAGATGTCGATCTGGATCAGTTGGCAGAGATGACTGAGGGCTATTCTGGGGCTGACATGGCTGGCCTTACGCGCGAAGCCGCTATGGCAGCAGTTAGAGATGACTGGAAACCAAAGCCCGTTGAGATGAAACACTTTGAAGAGGCAATGGAAGAGACTCGCGCAAGCATCTCGCCTGAAGACCTCAAGCGCTTTGAAGCCATGGCGGATATAGTTCGGAGACGAATGCCGACAAAGAAAGAGGACATTCTGCCCGGATATCTGTAGCACCGTGAGTGACTCGAAGCTCTTGCACAGAATCCTTTCACTTACAGCATCTGATGTCAGGTTATCGGCCTTGGGAGGGTTCCAACACGGAATACGCTATAAGGGCGTGCCTTGTTCGATGGTATCAACCAAGATAACGTGACAATGTTGTGGTCAGCTATGCTACGATGGATTGTCAACGCATGTCCCTTTCTTCATTTTGACAACTCAAGGACTCAGACATATGAGCACAATATCAGCATTGTATCGTGGAATGTTAAGAGCATTCTTGACTACCTAGAGGTTGATCCCGAACACAAGTTCTGCCTAGACCAGGTAACTCTACTGGAGGGTTTCAAGCGCCTGTTTCCGAACTACTGGGATGCATTACATCAAAGGGTTCTAGAGGGTCGTATCGAGCTTGTCGGTGGAACGTACGTAATGCCTGATCTCATAATCCCCGACGGAGAGTCAATCGTCCGGCAATTCCTCTATGGAACCCACTATTTCAGAGAACAGTTCGGAGTCGATGTCAGAACGGGCTGGGCTGTGGATTCGTCAGGACACTGCGCTCAGATGCCTCAGATTCTTAGACAGTGTGGCATTGATTCGTACTACTTCTGGCGCGGGATGCCTTTTGATGCGCCAACGGAGTTCATCTGGAAGGCCCCCGATGGGAGCAGGGTCAACGCAGTCTGGCTATCGAAGGGCTATGATAGCGCTGCTTGGCTATCCGAGAATCTTCGCGAAGCATTCTCTAGCCTCTTTCAGATAGTTGAGGAAACTGGAACCAAAGCCGTGTCGAACAATGTCTTTGTACCAGTCGGAGGAGAAATGGTTCCACCTCTTCCACACCTGATTGACATTGTGAATCAATGGAACGGGACCTTCTCAGATATGAAGATGACAATAGTGACACCGCGGGAGTTCACTGAGAAGTCGAAGGCAGTTCAGACGACGATGCCAATGATTTCTGGCGAGCTGTCTTCAGGGCGTTTCACAGGTGTCAGATCTGGCGGATTGAGTGCCCGTGTCAAGATGAAGCAAATGAACAGGGTTCTGGAAACGCTGCTCTATCTGTGTGAGCTCTACCTATCAGTTGCACAAGACCACGAAACGAACCTCGAGCTCGAGAATGTGTGGCGAATCCTGCTATTCAACCAAGACCACAACATAATCCGCGGTGCGATCAGCGACGAGGCATACAGACTTGCGGAGCGAAGGTACAACCAAGCCATTGATCAGGCAGAGGAACTGTTGGAGAAGGCAATCGAATCTGTTGCTTCAAGAATCAGGTCTGAGTCTCACTATGCCTCCTTTGTGGTGTTCAATCCACTCCCATGGATTCGTTCTGACATTGTGCAGCTTCCTATTGACACCTCACACCTAGAATCTCCATTCTTCGAGATTCAGGATCCGAGAGGTAGGAGTGTACCATTCCAGCTTACCAGCAACTATGAGGATGACGAGCCAGTGGAGATTGCAATTGTAGCCCGTGATATGCCAAGTCTTGGTTTCCGGGTTTACTCGGTTGTTCCTTCAGAGAAGCCCCCTGAGTTTGAATCATCAATTCGAGCAGGCAGCAATTGGGTCGAAACTAGTCATTTTGCGCTTGAGTTTGACAAGTTCAATGGCGCATTAACGAGGTTGTTCGACAAAGATGACCAAGTTGAGGTTCTTCGTGGTCCAAGCAACTACATCACAATGGAGAGTGATGTTGGAGACATCTATCGGCATTCAAAGTCGGAGTTGTCAGATGAGGACTCTGGACTCTCAAGTCTTCGGTTCTCAGGCAAGGTGACGGTGAAAGAGATTGGGCCTGTAAGGGCAGTTGCCGAAATTGAGGGTGATTTCAACAATACGAAACGTCATCAGCGAGTAGTCGTATATGAGGGCGTTGACAGGATTGACCTAGAAACTGAACTCGACTTCAGAGGGAGGAACAAGCGTGTGAAACTGAACTTCCCACTGAATGTGTACGCCAATAGTGTGACTGTCGGTGCCCAATTCGGAACAGAAACCCGGCGCTGCATCCCCGAGGGGTGTGACGATTGGGTGGACGACAGCGGAAACTCATTCTCCGCTCTAGACTGGGTGGACTGTTCTGGCCCTGAGTACGGCCTCTGTCTTTCAACTTTCGGCCTCCATGAGTTTGAATTTCGCGATGGAATGTTGAGTTCGACTCTGTTGAGGAGCCTTGAACACCTGTCTCACGGAAGAGACGATGACATGATGGAGTCCAAGACTGCACGTGAAACAGGCCTCCACAGTTTCAGACTTGCTCTGAAACCTCACAAGGGTTCATGGAGTGATGCCATGGTATGGCAGACATCTGCTGAGCATCGACTCCCACTGATTGGCTATCCACTCAAAACAACTCATGCACATGATGATGGCGGACTGCCGCTGGAAACATCGATGCTTACGATAGCAGGCATGGACCTAA
Organism: uncultured archaeon; assembly: GCA_964345915.1. Classification (GTDB taxonomy): domain Archaea; phylum Asgardarchaeota; class Thorarchaeia; order Thorarchaeales; family Thorarchaeaceae; genus SMTZ1-83. The sequence continues at coordinate 555 of CAYFTD010000130.1, read as the reverse complement.
TACTCTCATGCCACAAACTCGGCGAAAAGAGCAATGAGCTCATTGTCCGACTTTACGAACCCCTGGGCGCCTCAGGAAACGCGAACTTGGACTTCCACCGTGAACTCGAGAGAGTGGAGCTGATCGACCTCTGCGAGAGAGCAGTTGGTGAGCTAAGTTTCCAAGGTTCTGTCGTGACCATACCCATGGATGCACACTCGATTGTTACTCTACGGGTTAAACTCCGAGAGTGAGGAAGACGATGTACATTCACAATAGCCTTTTGAAGAATTAAGATGACCACCACTTTGATAGATGAGTGTGAGGATTCTACCTTGAGTGACTTCTATCCCATATCCCCTCTCGTTGGAATCACAAATACGAGCTACGCTGCCCAAGCTGGAGTGATGAACGGCAAGTGGTCTTGTCGAGTTGTTCGAGGAAAGAAGATTATAGCGGAAAAGGCTCTACACCAACTCGATCTTGAAGCCTTCGTTGGCGTGATATATGGACACATCAGACTCGAGGGTCTGAGCAGACATGCTGTAGCGCAATGTGCAGGACGTCTAATGCAGT
>CAYFTD010000129.1:0-10677 GCA_964345915.1 uncultured archaeon | reverse complement strand
CCATGCCGCGCGACGAGGCCATGCCCGGCAATGTTGCTACTGAACTGGCCAAAAAGAGTATAGAATGGAAGAAGGAAACGCACGAAGTCATAGCCCGGTACCTCTGAATGTCAACATATCGACTACAGTGTGGGCGGGCGTCGAAGATCTGAGGGCTGCTATGAAAGTGCTAGTGGGTCAGGCCCTACTACTACGGTTTGATTGTTATCTGTAGGCTGTTTGCGAGGTCCTTGTATCTGTTCCTCACCGTAACCTCGGTCACGTTTGAGGCTTCAGCAATCTCCCTCTGCGTCCGTCTGTCATTCGTGATAATGCCAGCAATATAGAGTGCAGCGGCCGCGAGTCCACCGGGGTCCTTCCCAGCTGTGATTCCTTCGCTTCTTGCCTCGTTGATGATCTTCATGGCAGTCTGAACAGTCTGACCATCAAGTCCCAGGTCTGCAGAGATCCGAGGCATGAGATCGTTTGCTGACGGAATGGGAACTTTCACGTCAACATTTCTCAATATGAGCCTCACACACTGCCCTAGTTCCTTTCTGTTGACTCGAGCTTCAGTGACAATTTCATCGAGCTGTCGGGGTATCTTGTGAATTCTGCAAGACAGGTAGATGGTTGCAGCGACCATGCCCTCGATGCTTCTCCCTCTGACTAGTCGTCGAGAAAGAGCCTTCCTGTAGATGAGGGCTGCAGTTTCCTTGGTTTCGTTTGGCACACCAAGCTGGGACGTAAGCCTGTCCATCTCACTCATTGCTATGCTTAGGTTTCTATGTTGAGAGCTATGAACAAGGGTTCTGATCTGCCACTTTCGCATTCGGTATATGGCCGCTCGGGAGCTTGCAGCTATGGCCCGACCATTGGCATCCCTGTCGCTCCATCCAATAGTTGTGGCGAGTCCTTTGTCGGCCATGGTCAGTGTCATTGGAGAACCGGTTCGTGCTCTTGCGTTTCTCTCTTCCGAAGTAAAGGCTCTCCATTCTGGCCCTGAGTCAATGTGTTTCTCATTGATTACACAACCACATGATGTGCATATGCTCTCTCCCCTAGCTAGGTCCTCAAAGAAGTCATTGTCGCCACATATCGAACATACCCTGATGCCTCGTTGGCGGTCGGTCATAGAACGGACTGGCTTCGCCATTATGTTCACCTTGCAACAGCTCTCTCGCATATGGCCGCACACATTGTGGGCGCCGGACGGTGGTGCAAAACTACACTCCGAGAGAAGTGTGTCCCGAAGCGCTGTTATATCTCCATATAAGTTTAAGCATCGGTGAAATGATGTACGCCATATCAGGCCGACTGACTACCACACAAATGATAACTAGTAGATTCCTGTTTGAACCGTTAACGGAGGGTGGGCGGACGCCCACATCGAAAGGGTGTCTGGCAGCGTGGGGTCAGCCAGACTAGGGAGATGCCTAGGACGTCCGCCGCTTCTCTTTTCTAGCAGAAACTATGAAACGCTGCCTGAGGGTATCACTCGAGACAGTTCCATTCCTTGACTACTGCCTCGGGGATGATTCTGATGTTGTCGTAGGTTGTGACTCCAGACTCAACCAAGACTGTCTTTGATAGTGCTACCTTGACAAGTCCTTTGCTCTTTCCTAGAAGATACCCTGACAAGTATTGAAGAGGAACTTCTTGCTCGTCAGCCTCTTCCTTTGTCATCTCACAGCACTCCACCCCAGGACTCTCATAAGTCACTTCGATTATCTCGTGTGACTCACAAGCAGGGTGTCTGCTGAGGGTATGCGTTTCTGATTCAATTCGATCCTTTCCGACAATCCTCTCAGTTGAGGCCGCGTTGTAGTGGAAAGCCTCCCCGTTCACTCTATGGATTGATGGAACAAGAAAGAGCGCCTTGTCCTCCACGGTAGCTATGTCGTCAGCCCCGCCATCGACATACCGGATGTCACTCGATTCGCCCACCTTGTATCGAATCCAGTATCTCTTGGCATCGACCTTCTTCTGATCGTCACCCTCTTTGACAGTGACCATCGCGTCTTCTGATAACACCACTGGTGTAAATGGGTTTTTACTCATCTTAATCAACTCAAAGCTTTTAAGCGTTGAATTAACTATTGTTAATACTCTTATAAGATTTCTGTAACGCATAAGGTGGTCCTGTCTTGCTTCAGTACTTGATGATTCTAGTTGGAGTGGCGGTCTTTGGGCTTCAGCATAGCGGACTATCGGCTCTTAGAGTGAAAGATTGGATAATCGACCGATGGGGGAAAACTGGATACGCGCAGATCTACAAGATCACAAGCGTGCTGGCTCTTCTTTTTTCATTCCTATCAATGGGCTTCTGGGACTGGTTCTACTTTCTTACAAGTCCCGAGCATGTTCAGCCTGCCTTGTTCCTACTTGGTTGGGGGCTGATCGCTCTCGGGTTGTTCCTGGCCTCAAAGGCGTCTCAGGTGATATCAGTGAGCACAGTAGCTGATATGCGTACAGATAGGAAGCCAGAACTCGTCACTGCTGGAATCTACTCAAGAACTCGACATCCGCTCTATCTTGCGACAATCATATTGGTCTTTGGGATGGCTTTGGTCTACCCATTCCCGAATGTTATTGTCTATTCTCTATCTCTCGGCGCATACGTATTGATTGGTACGTTTCTAGAGGAGAGGAAACTGGTGCTCCAGTATGGTCAGGCCTATCAAGACTATCGTAAGAAGACTGGATTCATTCTTCCTCGTCTAAGGAAACCTGAAGCGTGAAACCTTCAAGCACCGATCTTGGAAAGATGCCTTGCGAGTTTCACATCCTCGGAAGACACTTCCAGAATTCGGTCTTTCTCTACAACATAGTGCAGTGTTTCCACTTCTGGCACGAAATGACGTTTCACGTCGTCAACAAGAAAATGCAACTGTACGCAATGCGGACTCCCGTCAAGTGTCAAAGCCGTCAGCTTCTTGATCCCAGAGTGTTTCACGATTGATCCGATCTTGAAGCCTGCCTTATTGGCGTGTGTTTCTTCTAGACAAACATACAAGGCAATCTGGCCACCGTTTCTCTGCTTGAAGTCATCCACTATCTCTGGATGACGAGTCTTCATGCAGCTTCCTATGACTACTAGCAATCCCCTTTCTCTCAGACGCAGATCACCCACATTTGTGCACATCAAGTGGTCGGACATATCACACCCACAACTCATTACCACTTTCTCCTTGGGGGTTCTGAAGGACTAACGTCTGTTTCCCGTTCGAGCGGCTGGTCAACCAGCGGAGCTGCCACCCGCGCAATCAAGTCTCCCTCGAACACGTAGGTCATCCGACTGCATGACACAATAGTCCCATCATATGAGCAGGTGACTTCGGTCTTGTCCTGAATATGCCCAACCACGTCGCCGCTTCTAATCTCCTCTCCAAGATGAGCAGTTGGTATGAAGAAACCCTCAGTTTCCGCATTTACCTGACGCATCCTACCAGTAAAGGTGCTGGACGCCTCAATACTGTCTCCCGGGATCATGTTCCTGATTCTAAGATAGTTCAGGATTGCCTCTCTGACCTCCACAGCTGCCTGAGTGTCAGTGTAGCTTCTCTCTCCACGCATCTCAATGGTTGCTACAGGGATTCCTTCGTGTGCTGCCTCCGTTGATAGTGCACCTCTCTGACCCAAGCTCTGGGCGACAAGAGGCAAAGCTATCTGGGAAGCTAGATTTCTGACGTGAATGTAGTCGCGATGTAGCGCCACCACATGACTGACACAAGCTTGCACTCCAGTTCTCAGATGTAAGACACAATCTGCTTGTGAAACCCTACGCCATATCTCCCAGGCGATTCTCTGAGTGACAGTGCCGTGCTCATCCCCGGGAAAGACAGTGTCCAAGTCCTTCGAGTCCAAGGGCGAAACCCTTGTACCAAGTCTGAACGCCAAAGGACTGGAAACGGGCAACAGTGTTACTGAGCCATCTACTCTTCCGAGTTCTTGAAAGTGTTTCATGATCAAGTAGTTTGCATAGACGTCAGTAGCTGATAGGCCGGTCATACCAGATACTATCAAGGCATTTGGACGCTGCTGCCCGAAGGTGTAGAAGCCAAGAGTAGTCCCAGTCTTCGGGTCCAAGTCTAGAACATCTACGGTAGGCTTGACCATTTGGAGGCCTTCTCATGTGTGATGGCAGCACTATGTCTGACTGAATAAGAAGTGGTGTAAGACGCCCCGGCTCGGACGTCTTACTTGGGATGGCAATCCTGATTCTAGATGCAACTGTCGCACACGAGAGCAGTGTTGGGGAAGTACGCAACCCATGCGAACCACATGACATCCATATTCGGTACAGGTCTTAGAGTTCCAAGACTGGATGTTCCGTCCACGCTCCACTCGGTCAGAGTTTCGTTGTCAAGGATCTTTCCGTCTTGCACGAGGAAGCTAAGCTGTTGCCCATCGACCTCTGACATGTAGGATCTAGCCACATCCAGCTGGAAATCATAGAGAACAACATATTTCTGAGCGCCAATCTCGAAATTGAAGACACTCATGTTCCTCATAGTCGACTTCTGGATTGCGATCTGTGTTCCGTTTATATCGAGGGATACGACAACCTCTTTGTCGTCAAGTCTGTCATCAACGTGCAAGACAGGGAACATTGGAGGACCAGTATTGTAGTAGGAATTGGGGTCATTGTAGTTCCCATATGGGTCATTATTGTAGTTTCTGAAGTATCCAGTTTCCTTTGAGAGTACGAGTGTATCTGGATGAAGTTTCTTCCAGTTGCTCCAGTTTGTGAAGAACATCTGAATCTTCTGCAACCCTATGCCTTTCGGAGCCCTGTTGATTGCCTGGGACAGAATCTGAGGCCAATAAGCCTCATTGAAACGGTCGTACATTACAAGATTCGAGTTGATTAGCTTCCCTGACGTACCGAAGGTTGTCCCATTACCTCCAATCACCCCTTGGAAGGTAATAGTGGACCCCGTCAAAGGACAATATGTGATAGATATCGGAAGACCGTCTATTCTATCGTTCACAATCTCGTGCCAGACAAGGATTCTCTGGGGGTATGCAATGGTAACGTTCTTGAAATGAAGGCCAAAGACAATGTCTGAGTCAGATAGAAATACATCTCCTTCTTCACTAGTGATATAGATTGGATTCTCAATGGGGGGTATCCCATCACGTGGAGGTCCACCAGAGAGCCTACTGTTCATTAGCTCATCGAGCCTAGTTTCGTTTACATCGTATACCAAAAAGACACCATCCGTTTCGATAGGTACAGTGACATCTGGTTCTTCATCAGGTGGGTCGGTGGCTGGAGAGAGATTAAGCTGCATCATTATGCCTATTGTCAGTCCGACCGAAACTAGCAGAACCACAAGCAATGCACCATTTCTACGCCCAATCATTAGTTACAAACCGTAACCAGTATCGAGAATGCTGTTAAAAACGCTTGGCTACAACAATGCAGGAAACGCCTTCTAACCCTTCTGTCTTGCTGTTTAGGGAGTTGCAGCATAATCAGACGTTATATTCATCAACGTGAATAGTTTACAGGTTGAAAGTATTGACTGAAGAGCGGCCAAAGAGGAAGAAGAATCGTATTCTCCAATACCTCAGAGAAGTAAGACGTGTGTTTGTAGTTAGGAGGAGCAAGCTCATTGCTCTAGGAGTTGGGTTGGCCTATCTCACGTTCTATCTCCTTGCTACGGGAGTATTCGTTATCTCATCAACACTCCTTCCTCCCGAGATTCAGATCTCCAATCAATGGCCTGCACTTATCTTCAGAGAGAGAGCTCCCTTCAATTGGGAACCCATTGGCTTTCTTTCCATTGGCTTCTTACAGGTGTTCTTGTCCATTCCGAACATCTTCTTTGGGCTTGTAACAGCCGTACTTGTAGGAATCAACATTGCTGTGTCTGCCTACACCTACTCTGCCCGCAAGTTATGCAGAATCAATCCTTCGGCGAGTATCTTGGCGGCAGCTCCTGCTTTGTTGACGGGATTTGCCTGCTGTGGTCCCACTCTACTAATCTCCCTGGGGCTTGCGTCAGCCACGGTATCGGTGGCTTTTGTGGCGATTGTTCCCTTTCTCTTTCCACTAGCCCTTGGAGGTCTTTTCGTGAGTCTGCTATGGAGCGGCAGGAAGCTGAGCCAACCCGTCGTGAGTAGCGACCAGACCGTGAAGCTAACTACTGTCACTCCCAGTTGAAGAGATACACATCTGTTTCAAACTGCCGTGCGGCAAAGGAGTCCTTGCGGCCAAGTGCATAGGGGTTCTCTGTCTTGATGAAATCTCTTTCAAACATGTCCGAGTGCACGGCGCAATTCCTACGGTCACCTATCCAGATTGTAGGAGTTCCTGTATCAACAATCTCAGCACCGACAGTTGAGAAGAATGGTTCCCAGCAGAGGAGCACCACTGAGGGGTTCAATCTCCGAACTGAGTCCATGGCGTCCGCTTTCTCGACCCATTTGGGATACTCAATCTCATACTCACCTAGTCTGGCATCAGTGGCAACTATGCTTAGGTTCAAGTAAGGTTTAAGGAACTCCGTGAGTTTCCCATCACCACTCATCACTTCAAGAACAGGTCGCATATCACTGGAGATGGCTTGTGCTCGATTGATGTGAGTGGCCGCCTGTTGAACGAACTCAATACTGAAGATCTGGAAGATCCACCTACCACCAGCGTTTGCACCGCTACAGTACTTCAGTACGTCAAACTCTTGCTCAATTCTTTCGAAGAAAGATAGAACTCTCTGGTAAGGATGGAGCTCAGCGTGTATGTCAATATACTCACCACTATGCACACGTGCCCAGTCTGCTCCCATGACTGTTCGAAGTCAGCGGTGCCTTTTGGCTGTACCTCTGGGAACTTACTACGACTCAAATGTAAGAAACCTCCAGAATGAGAGCAACCGAGTTTGAAGCTGGTCAAGTCTGCTTATCCAAAGCTCTAAAAAGGGGTCCTTGATTTCCATGTTCTGAGTGAGCCAGGATGGATTGCGTTCTCGTCTATTAGTACGAGTTGTTTTTGCGTGTCCTTCATAGAGGATACTTGCTTCGGCTTCTCTGACGATCAAGAATCAATTGAGGCAATCATAGATGAGTGAATTTGTAGAGATTGAGAAGAAGTGGCAGAAACGCTGGGAGAAGGAACGTGTCTTCGAGGCAGACCCGGATCCATCACGCAAGAAGTTCTTTCTAACAGTACCTTATCCGTATCCAAATGGTGCGTTACATATCGGGCATGGTCGAACATATTCACTTGGAGATTTGATTGCCAGATATAAGAGAATGCGTGGATACAACGTGCTGTTTCCAATGGCATCCCACATAACGGGAACACCCATAATTGGAATGGTGGACCGAGTTAAGAATGGGGACCCAGCTGCCATTGAACAGTACAAACGGGACCTAAGAGTCTACTTAGAAACTGAGGAGGAGGTCGAGGCTCAGGTCAAGAAGTTCACTGATCCATGGACAACTGTTAGGTTCTTCGCGGATACAATCTCAGCGGACTTCAAGGCGCTAGGTTACAGCATTGATTGGCGACGTGAATTCACAACAGGAGATGACATCTACAACCAGTTCATTACTTGGCAGTATCAGAAGTTCATGGATATGGGGTATATCAGAAAGGGGTCGCATCCGCTACTCTACTGTCCTAACTGTGGGAATCCAGTTGGAGAGGATGACTTGTTGGAGGGCATAGCAGCAAAGGTCAAGGAGTTTGTCGCAATAAAGTACCCATTTGAAGATGGATTCCTGGTCGCAGCAACTCTGAGACCAGAAACTACATTCGGCATAACCAATATGTGGATTCATCCCACGGCTGAGTACGTTCAGGCGAGAGTGAACGGAGAGAAGTGGATTGTTTCCTCCATAGCTGCAGAGAAACTGAAATTCCAGTCAAAAGAGATTGAGATTTTGGGAACATTCCCTGGGTCGAAGATCATCGGCAAGAAGTGCAAGACAGTTCACGATGGCCGTGAAATCCCAATTCTACCAGCCGAATTCGTGGACGTGTCCAATGCCACGGGTGTAGTATACTCGGTGCCTGGTCATGCTCCTTATGATTACATAGCCCTGAGAGACCTCTGGAAAGACCCTACGGATCTTGAGGAATACGGGATCTCAGCCGAGGAAGTGAGGGCAATTGAGATAGTCATGATGATTGAGATTGAAGGAGGAAGCAAGTTCCTCACCAAGGACAGCGTTGAGAAGTTGGGAGTCGTATCACAGGACGACGTCTTGAGACTAGAAGAGGCCACACAAGAGGTCTACAAGGCCGAGTTCTATGAAGGAGTCATGATGGACAACTGTGGTCCATTCTCAGGCCGAGAAGTCAGTGGTGTCAAGGATGATGTCGTTTCATGGCTAAAATCGGAGAATCTAGGTGACATATTCTATGAACCTGATAAGCGGCCAGTTATCTGCAAGTGCGGTACCGATGCTGAAGTCGCAGTCTTGGCCGGACAGTGGTTCTTAGACTACGAGAGCCCTGGATGGAAGGACAAAGCCTGGGACGCATTGAACTCGATGGGCATTGTCCCAGAGAACTTCCGAATCATGTTTGAATCAACGTTTGACTGGTTAGCCCAGAGACCATGTGCTCGGAAGAGAGGAATCGGAACTCCATTGCCCTTTGACCATGAGTGGATCATCGAGGCCCTCTCAGACTCAACGATCTACATGGCTTTCTACACCATTGCCCACAAGATCACTCAGTACAAGCTAGATGCCGAGCAACTGACTTTCGACTTCTTCGAATACGTGTTTCTAGGGAGGGGTAAGGTCGACAAGGTCGCCGACGACACAGAGGTTCCAAGTGAACTGCTGAAGTCTATGCGCGAGGAGTTCCTGTACTGGTACCCGAATGACCAGAGACACACTGCACCTTCACATATTTCGAATCACCTGAGCTTTGCGATCTTCCATCATGCAGCCATATTTCCAAAGAAATACTGGATCCAGAAGATCAGTCTGAATGAGCATATCATCCTAGAGGGAGGTAAGATGTCAAAGAGCAAAGGCAACGCCATCCCCCTCGGTGAGATACCTAAGAAGTATGGGGCTGATGTCTATCGAACATACGCCATATCCGCCGCAGAGCCTGGGAGTCTGTTGGACTTCCGCGAGAGTGATGTGCCTTCAGTCAGTAACAGATTGAAGCAGTTCTCCAATGTCATGACCAAGTACGGATCGAAGACATCGAAGGTCTACACCAAGAGGCAGAAGCCGAAGTTTGCTACTAGGTGGCTCCTCTCCAAGGTCAACACAATCTTGAAGGCATGTACAAACTATATGGACGACTTCAGACCAAGAAACTACGCAATAGCAGTGACCTCTGAGTTTATTCGTTCGGTCAACCACTACCTGAAGCGTCCCGAGGTACCGAAGAATGAAAGAGATGGGACAATGGCCTATGTATGTGACATCTGGGTGCGTATCGCGGCACCAATGACTCCTCATCTTTGTGAAGAGCATTGGTCCAAGATGAAACGTGAAGGATTCGTTTCGTTCGCGGACTGGCCCAAAGTTGACAGTAAGCTAATTGACGCTTCAACGGAGCAAGCATTTGAAGTCGTGAGTTCCACAGTTCGCGACGTCAGAGAGATCAAGAAGCTTCTGAAAGGCAGGAAGGTCGAAAAGGTTCACATCTATGTAGCACCTCAATGGATGTTTGACGCAATGAACAGCATCAGAGAGGCAGACTTGCCTCTGATAGTCGCAAACATCATGAAACATCTGATGTCCAATCCTGATTTCCGAAAGTACACCAAGGAGGTCAAGAATATCGTAGATAGAATTGCGAAGGAGAACGGGCTGTGGGACCATTCGAAAAGCGCCAAGGATGAGATGACTGCTCTGAAGGACTCTGCACAATACCTAGCATCGGAAGTTGGACTGAAGGTAGAAGTCCATGACTCTACAAGAGCTGATTACGATCCTCAGAACAAGGCTCGCTTTGCCCTTCCCGGTCGAGTTTCACTATTCTTGGAGTAACTTCGGAGGCTTTACCAATGCCCATCAAGGAGTTCGCAATTGACGGACACAATATGAGATCAGTTGACGAGTTCTGGGACGAGGTTCAGAGAGTCCTCTGCCCAGACTTCAAGCACTTTGGAAGAAACCTCGACGCTCTCGTAGACATACTGAGGGGTGGATTCGGGGCCTTCGAGCTAGGTGAAACAATACGGTTGAGGTTCATCCATCAGAACTATGCAGAGAAGCATCTTCAGGCAAGTTTTGTTCGGAGGGTGCGAAGAATCATGAAAAAGACTCCAAACATCGAGATGGTCGAATGATTCCTCGTTCATGAGTCTGATTCGATTAGGTGCAACGTGTGGCACGGCTTCGGAAGTCGTTAAGCATACCGAAGTTCCTCCGTCTTGTCGATTAGTTGGTATAGGAGGGAACAGTTTTATGTTTACCAAGAAAGAGGATACTGCATTCCGATAGCTTGGGTGGGTGAAAACCGTGATTACCGCCTTCATAATGGCCAAATTGGAATCGGCAAAGGCCCGTGACGTACTAAAGGGAGTCAGAAAGCTGGAGGAGATAGAGGAGGCACACCTAATCTATGGGGCCTACGATCTACTCATCAAGGGTGTCTTCAAGACTCCTGAGTCTTTGAGTTCATTTGTTGTGGATACTCTGAGGAAGGTTGATGGTGTCAAAGACACTGTGACAAATGTTTGTGCAGCAACTGAATAATGATGGCCTTTCTTC
>CAYFTD010000128.1:0-1781 GCA_964345915.1 uncultured archaeon | reverse complement strand
CTCCGGACTGTCCGCAGTGTTCACACTAACGTCGACTGGTTGATCTGTGATCTTGACAGCCATGTCGGAAAGCATCTCTTGAATACCCTCCATCACGGAGGCGTACTCTTCGGCATCTTTGGTATGGGTGGAGATTATTGCTGCAGCCACCTGAAGGTGGATGTTGTCACCCACTCTTGTCCCCATGACCTTGATGTCTTCGCCTATCTGCGGCCACTTCTTCTTCGTGTAGGCATGATTGAGCAATTGCTCAGCCTCAAGTACAAGCAATTCTGTAGGCGATAGTGGGGCATAGCTCACGCCAAACGATGTGTCATTCGCTCTCGGAATGTCAACACCGACTTCAAAGTTGCCCACAAGATCGGTGCTACCTGCTCGAATCTTATAGTCAATGATTACGTCTGAATTCACGTCCAAGTTAGGCAGATCTCCACTGAGCCACTCTCTCGTGTGCTCGACTGCGAACTTACCAACTGGAACCTGACGTTCATAGTCCTTGTTTACGACGTCGACGGCACGACCACTCAAGAGAAGATAAATGGGTTCAATGACATCGCCTCCGCCGAAACGAGCGTTGGACTGACCGCCAACCAGAAGGACTTTGTCAACGTTGTGATGCTGAACCTGACCGAATGTTTCAATGTAGAACTCGCTAAGTCGGACCGAGAGCTCCTCAGCTGCCTTGTCGCACAGGGTGTCAGGGTGCCCCTTTCCCTTGCGCTCGACAATCTCGACTTTTCTCTCGGGTACCGGAGTACCTACGCCACGCGTAACTTCAATATTCATTCTAATTCAACTCTTTTCGTCTTCTTGTTCAACCGGCGCCAACTGAAACGCATAAAAGGCTTCGCATGAGAACCGTTTTGTAGTACTCTCAGTAATTATTCCCGCTGAGGTATTACTGTCAAGAATATTCGGAGTGGACGGAACGCAATTGCCTGATGTAGATCGAACGGCTGAGATAGCAAAGCGTGAAGCAGAAACTCTGGCGAGACTGAGACGTGAAGCAGGACTCTCTCAGCAGGAGCTCGCCAAGATGTTGGGAGTTTCACAATCTTACATAGCTCGAGTGGAAAGAGGTTCGTTGGACCCCAAACACTCATTGATGGCGCGTGCCCTAGAAGCCATTGAACACTACAGAATCGGAAGTCGATTCATTGGTCAGTTCCAAGGAATAAGATGCTCGGATTTGATGACTGAGAACCCCCTCACAGTCGATCCCAGGGATCCTGCATCTCAGGCGATGAGGCTGATGCAGGACAATGCCTATTCACAGCTTCCAGTCGTCCGGGGAAACACAATCATCGGGATGATAACTGAGCAGGACGTCATCAGGGAGCTCCACCACGACCTAGCTCAGATTTCTGTTCAAGCAGTGATGTCGCCGGAAGCTCCTCCAATAGTTGATGAGTCAGCCCCAATCATACATGCAATCCCTCTTCTTCAGGAGTACCAAGCTGTTCTTGTGCAGAGTCTAGGACGGCTCAGAGGGATCTTAACGCGCTCCGATCTCCTCAGACTCAAATAGGCACTATGGCAAATCTGAGAATCCTACTTCTCTGCGTGTGAAGAGTCCCAACTCTCCATTCTTGCCCATATTCTATAGTTCTTATACCTTAGATTCAAACAACCTCAGAATAGTTATAAACCCCTGAACTGAAGACTTTCTTGGAGACTTGGAACTTGGCTGGAGCTGACTTTGAAGCATTTGAAGACCTTCGTGAAAGCCTTGACACCTTTATTGAACGATGGTCAAAGATTCAGCGCAATTCGGTCAAGTC
>CAYFTD010000127.1:0-9675 GCA_964345915.1 uncultured archaeon | reverse complement strand
ACCAACATACGATCTGACCACTTTCGACATCACGCTCAACTATGACTCGTTCCTTGTCTCCAAGATGATCGAACTTCTTTGTAACACCTTTGGAATAAGCCATCACAGCGTAGACGACGTATCTCTCCTTGTTCGGCTGAAGACCAGGCATTCTGATTACTAAGCCTATGGTATCCAGTGGCACCCCGCTTGACAACCATGCTCCAGCTGTCTGTGTCCACTCCCATCTATCACCAAGCTCATAGAACACGTCCCTCAGTCCTCGAAGGTCCTTGGCGTCTCTTGCTCTCTGAAGGGTCTCCCGTTCCCATGACCTGTATCTTTCAAGCATCTTCATCATGCTCTTTCTCTCTAACTCAAGCCACTGTGTTTCGATCTTCAGCTTGACCTTCATCGAGCATGCACTTGGCATCTCTAGAGTAAGGACCCTTATGTATATCGCGGGAGTTACAGAGTCTTGATCTCCTTCACAGGAACGTTCACTCAAGCACTACAAGCTGCAATAGCGATTCTATTGTTTCGGCTACTTCACGTGTAGCCCTCTCTTGCTCAGAAGGACTCCGGATGAGTGACGCAGCTCTTTTTAGACTGGGACTGTCGGTGACGTTTGTGAAGCAAAACTTGTGCTCATGTAGTCCTGAATCCGTTGTTAGGACCCATTTTGAACCCAAATCGGAATCCAGTTCTGTTACTGCACTTTGGAAGTCAGAATCAGGTTCCTCCGAGAGCAGGACCTCAATACGCTCCTTGTGGCCCGATGAGAATCCAACTGAATATCTAATCACTGCACTCACCGTATCCAGAGCGGAACCAATCAGATAGACTCCAAAGTCAGACAGGACACGTCCCTCCTGTTTCTGTATCCACCTGGCATATGGCTGAAAGAAGTTGTCTGAGGCTATCGCCCGTATTGACGTCACTCTTGAAAGTGCAAGGTGTTCCAAGTGCTCCAGATTGTCCGCAGAAGTTTCGGCCTTTCCACTCTGATAGCCATTGTAGTAGCAAGAAGCACTGATGATGGCCAACACCGGAGAAGGGCTTACACACAGAATCGGAGAACTGCCGAACAATATTACCATAGCCGTTGAAACCGAAGCCCAAACGATAACGAAAAACCAAGCGAGGTCCAGAATATCATCCACATGCGGTTCCAATCCGTCGAGCCGCTCACCAAGCTCATGAAAGATCCGCGACATCTCCTCGAGACTGACTTCCTCCTCCATGGACTCCCACTCACCGGTCATTTCGGAAGGGTCCAAGAAGGTCAGTTTCCGTTTGGTCATCATGCCTACGGACTGGTAATATCGAGTGAAAACAAGGCCAACACCAATCTGGGTTGAAACCATAAGAAACGCCAAAAGAATCCATTGGGCTACTGAACAGTAGAGCAGCAGTATGAAACTATATACGAAGAAGAGCAAGGCACTCCCAAGAACTACCAGAAACTGAATCCGTCTGACACCAGACCAGTCAAGTAAGAGGTAGCGTAATCTCAAACTCCTCGCTCCACTTGTGCAGGTGCACGAGAGTCTTGAACTAAATGTGACATAAATCCTTGATGATTTGCGAACGTTTCAATCGATGAAGTATATGTCACCTTGATTCTCTGTGGCAGTGACACGAATGTGCATCCCATTCTCAAGCACATGGCTCGCATCTGGAACCTTCACAACACAAATGGCCTCTCGCTCGTAGGCTATGGACGAGAATTGACCCATTGGTTCACCGAACTCGGAAAGTACTGCCGAAACATTTTGAAAGAGTTTGTCCAAAGCTCCCGGATTCTTGTTGAAGTAGGACTCTGTTTCGCTGTCAAGCACCGCAATATCATCAGAAGCCCAATCCCGTTCAGTGTCATCTTTCTTGCGGACAATGAACACATGACCTGAGAACTCTCCATCTTGACCAACGGACTCCCCTCTCAGGATTGGGAAGAGAGGAATCTCATCGGGACTCAGTTTCTCTTGGGGCATCTGGCAACATCTCCGACTCTTCCTACGAGCCTTCCGACAGACCTTCGCAGGGGTAGGCCTTTAACGTTTCGGAGGTCTCCTGAATACCAAGCAATGACGGTTCTAAGCCTTGATATCAGTTCAGAAACCCTCAATCTAATAACGGAACTGAATACCACCAGACTTGGTCTTGACAATGACTGTGTACGAATTTGAAGGTAGGATCCCTAGTATCGGTAAGGACACCTATGTCAGCCATTCGGCGTCTGTCATCGGTAGGGTTTCTCTTGGAGAGGAGTGCTATGTGGCACCCGGAGCAGTCGTGAAGGGAGACTACGGTGAGATTCGTGTTGGTGATGGGTGTAGCATTCAGGACAATGTTATCATACATGCAAGACCAGATGAGATTACGACAGTCGGGACCAATGTCACTCTTGGACACGGGTGCATAGTACACAATGCAACGATAGAGAACGAAGCGATTATTGGTATGGGAGCCATCGTTTCAGACTATGCTGTCGTGGGCAGATGGGCGATCGTTGGTGAAGGTGCTGTCGTCAGGCAGCATTTCGAGGTTCCTGCAGAGAAGATTGCTGTAGGCGTCCCAGCAAAGATCATTGGTGACGTGAAAGATCATCACAAGGAAGAATTGAGCAGATTCAAGGAAATCTATCGCGATCTCGCAAGGAGATATCCTATAGGTCTTAGGAAGATTCGAGACTGACAACGAAAGGGAAGAGAGGGCTGGCAGCCCTCTCTTCCATCATACCATTCTTATCATTGTGTCCCGGTTGAACCGTCTGACTGCAAGAGCCATGGTCACGACCATAAGCGCCAAAGCGATCAAGATCGTAGCGATATAGGTCATAATCACAAGTGACTGGTCAAGTCCTGCTTCGATAAACAAGGATGGCACAATCATAGGGGCTATGAGGACGAGGGCTACCAACATGCTCATTTGATATGCCTCATAAACACGGCCTACTCGTCCGCTGATTAGAATCATGAACGATACGACAGCCAAGATCATTGGTGGCCCTGCAAGCACTATGAAGATAATTCCGGGGACATCGGGCAAGAGAATGAATGGACGACCTAGGGCCATCAGAATGACGTTCTCAGCCAAGATTGATACTGCTGTCCCACCAAAGAGCAAGATGCTACTGGGAATCAGAGAACTCAGAATCTTGCCCAACAAGAGCTGTCTATCCGTCAATGGAGTGGCCAGAAGTGGTTCCAGGGTGTTCTGCTCCTTCTCACCCACGAAGGAATTAGCCGAGATCATTGATGCCGGGATCATGGAGAATATCACTAGCATTGTTGCCACCATTGGAGCAATGAACCGTACAATCATGCCAAGTTCAGGACCTGGAGGCATGAAGTATACTACACTCACTACTGTGAAGACTACCATGATTGGTCCAAGAGAACCAAGACCAATCAGACTAAGCTTGATGAAACGAAGGGCCATCGCAGCCTTGAAGTCAGCCATTGCAACGACTATGGACTTGTTGCGAGCCACTACTTCCCACCTCCTTTGATGACCTCAAGGTAGAGGTCCTCAAGCGTGGCCTCTTCTTCGGCAAACTCGAAAATCTTGACTCCCGCATCCAAGAGTGTTCTCATCAACCTTGAGTTGTTCTTGATGGGATCAGTGATTACCAAAAGAAGCGAATCGACCTCTGTCTCAACCGACTCGACATAATCGGCTGACTCTGCGATTGCTGCTGCCTCACTCAAATCACCATCTACTCTAATCCTAAACTCTTGTTGAGCCTGCAGTTTCTCTCGAAGCTCGGTTGTCTTCCCAGCAAGTAGAATCTTCCCTTCGTCTATGATGGCAATCCTGTCGCATATACGTTGAACTTCTCCAAGATTGTGGCTGTTTATGAAGAACGTCTGCCCAGACTGCTTTGAAAGACTCAGGATGAGTTCCCTTACACGTTTTGCCGCGATAGGGTCCAGTGCGGCAGTTGGTTCATCTAGAAGAAGCACCTGCGGTTTGTGCAGAAGTGCCCTGCAAAGCGCTAGTCTTTGACGGTTGCCGGTGCTAAGCTCTCCCGCCTTGTCATCTTTACGCTCCCACAGCTCCATGAACTCTAAGAGCTCCTGAATCCGACCAGGTATCTCACCCTCTGGAACTCCATATAGTCTGCCGAAGTACTCCAGATTCTCGTAGGCAGTCATGTTTGGATAGTGGGTATGGTTTGCCTCTTCAGGAAGGACGCCTGTTACCTGACGTACTTTCACTGGTGCCTGCAAGATGTCGTGATCTGCTACCTCTGCTGTACCTTCAACAGGCTTAAGAAGTGTACATAGAAGGCGAATCGTGGTACTCTTGCCAGCCCCGTTGGGTCCTAGCAGACCGAAGATACACCCCTCTGGCACATCCAGCTCCATGTGGTCCACGGCAATGATTTCTTCAAAGTTCTTTGTTAGCCCAGATATCTTGACCTCGATGTTTTCTGCAACCATAGCTGTCAGCAACCATCATGAGTAAGAAGAAGACGCTTCTATTTGGCCCACCTTCCTCAGCATTGCGCCTGCTGAAATCAGCACGTATTAAGGTATTCGGAGGGTAGAACCCATTGTGGAGAATTGCTGCAACGGGAAACAACTAGCCGAACTACTTCTCTTCGTCGACTTCTTCAGTTGATTTTTCTTCGGTCTTAGTCACTTCAACTGGGGCTTCAACTTTGGATGGCTCCTCTGGAGTTTCTTTGGAAGCCTTTTCATCAGCTGATTCATCTCGATGTCTTCGTTTCCTGGACTGTTTCTTATCATCAGCGACTCCGCGCTGGGCAAGAATGAACTCGTCGAAGGTCAGGCGTTTGCCAGCCTGGAGCTTCTCGACTGCTGCGTCCTGACGCTCTTGCTCCTGAGCTTTCTGAATCTCGCGCTTCTCGGAGCGAGCATTGTCACGTTGCTCAGACTCGTGCTTTCTTATCTTACCATAAGTGTCGTCAATCTCGTCGCGGACTTCTTTGAGCTTTCCTTCGCCCTCTTTTACCTTCTTCAACCATTCCACGAAGTTCTGATGTGCTGTATCTGCAGACCGTTTGAACTCCTCTAGCTGAGGCCTGATTCTGACAACCTCTTGGTGGTGAACCTGAGATTGCTCCGATAGGTCCAGCACCTTTGCGTGAGCGTCAGACGCCTCTCCTTTTAATCGGCGGGCAAGCCTTCTCAGCTCACTGATCCTATCTTGCTTCTCCTTCTCTTGGCCAATCTCGACCAGTTTGGTTTCAATCCGAGCTATCTCCTCAACAATCGACCGCTCCTCGTCCATCGAGAGTTGTTCTGTTTGCTGACGCCATTCCAACTCTTCAACGCGACGCATCATTCTGCGCTGATCTGTAGAGGGGCTTCCAACGATGTTGCTTCGGAGCTCACGAATCTCCTCATAGATGCTCTTGAGCTGTGCGTGAATAGCCGTTCGCCGCTGCTTGGCCTCATTGATCTCCTTGTTGATTCGATCTCGCTCTTCTCGTTCAGCCTTCACGGATTCTATCAGACTGCGGACTTCCTTGTTGTGTTCATCCCTGATAGTCTTGTATTCGCGCATCTTATCGCGATTTCTTCTCAACACCTCGAGGTCCTCACGTGCCTGTGTCTTGAGTTCTCTCAAGCGGGCCCGGAGGTACTCAATATCCTCTGGCTTTGCTTCGGCTGCTTCTGTCAAACTCTGTAGCCTCAGAATTTCGTTTTGCGGTCCCTGCCAAGCAGGGCGGATTCCGACCCCAAGAGCACAGATCCATGCTCTGGAGGTACTGGCGTATTCCTCACCCTCTAGGTCGCTCTTAAAAATCTATGGATGAGTCCCAGTCCGGAGGTGACAAGTCAGGGTTTCGTTATTGATTCTGCGATTTTGCCTGCAATATCAATGCCAGTGACCTTCTGTAGACCCGTCCATCCGGGTGTGGCATTCACCTCAAGAACCCAAAAATCACCTTCCTGATCTGGGATGATGTCAACTCCAACCATGCGTCCCTTGACAGATACTGCGGCGCGTACTGCTAGGTCTGTGATGTCAACATCGTTTGGTCTGGGTTTGCCTCCTGCGTGAATGTTGGTGACAAAGCCATCACTGCTTACTCTCTGCATAGTTGCGACAACCTGTTTGTCCATAACGAATGCTCTGATATCGAACCCGGGTCCCCGGACGTACTCCTGAAGAAGGTACGCTCCCTTGCCGAACATTTGACTGTGGAATTTGAGGTAATCATAGACATTTTCCAGATCGAACTCTCGATCTATTAGCTGAACGCCGAGTCCGCCAAAGCCGGTAATTGGCTTGAGCACACACGGGAAGTTTGCTCTGATGAAGCCCGCCGCATCCTCGATTGATTCAGTAATGAGTGTCTTCGGCACTGGCAAGCCAGCAGAGACGAGTCGTCTCATCGTTTCAGCCTTGTTCCTCATAAGAAGGATCGAGTTGACCGGGTTAACGATTTGAACACCCAGTTCTGCGAGAGCCGAAAGGAATCCAACCCGACTGAAGAAAGTACCAATATCGTTCGCCCCCAAGTCAAGAACGAGTAGAAGGTCCAGTTCAGAGAGGTCATGATCTCCTGATACAATGCGGTGGCTCTGAGAGGAACTATGACTTGAAACCTTCCAAGGTATTACTCTGAGTACTTCTGTACCAAGGCCCGAAAGGGCCCTTTCCAGACTGTCAACACGAAACGACCATGGGTCAGATGAGAATAGACCAATCCGGGAGATGTGTTTGGGGGTCAAGAATCGTCAGCCTCTCTCCGACACAGTCATGCTGCCTTTTATCCATAACGCGGTGCTTTTAACTTCAGTCTACGTTGCCCTATACGACCATCTATGGCACTCTTCACTAATGATGAGATAGAAACTATCGAGAGAGAGATTCAGGGTAGGGAAGGACACCTCCTCATCACATTCAGGAACAAGTTCGGTCCCACGAAACTTGCAAACCTATGGAACGACCTTCTCTCACGACTTGGATTCTCTGGCAAGTGCCTGAGTTGGTGGTCGAGTTCCGGGACTATTGGACTTCTAGAATGTGAGATTGATTCGAGCATTACTATCTACGGACAATGGGCGCTGTCGGACAAGAACGAACTGATAGGTGTCTTTGAACTAGAGGATGAAGACGCAGTAAACATCCGAGAAGGTTTCGAAGCTGGAAATGTGATTGCTTCTGAGATGAGGGCGATCAGGATTGGGGAAACTGGTGACAGAGACTAGGTGACAGTCAAAGTCTTTGATAGGTTTCTGGGCAACTCGTGATTGACACCCTAAAGGATTCTGTATCTCGGGATATGTACCATCGCCTGTCGAAGCATTTTAATGACCCTTCACGCATGAGTGTCAGGGTGCAGGACGAGAGGACGGTACAATGGGTCGTCAAAAACGCATGGCACTACTTCTTCATCCATTTCGACGCGACTTGTATCAAGTCCTCTGTGAGAACCCGGGAACTTACCTCCTCGAACTAGTGGAGCTACTCGAATCACCACTAGGCACCTTGACGTGGCATCTCAGGATTCTGGAACGAGAGGGACTCGTGAAGTCAATCAAGTTCGCGGGAAAGCGACTCTACTATCCCAAGATGTTGAGGTCTCGGGAGGCAGAGATGGCATACCTCACAATGCGAAGTGACACTGCTCAGAGTATCTTCGCACATATCGTGAACAATCCTTCATGTTACCAAGAACAGATGGCCGAAACCCTTGGCGTACATCATGATACCGTGAGGTGGCATGTGTCAAGGATGGAAGAGGTTGGCCTCGTCAAGGTTGAGAAAGAAGGTCGCAAGAAGAGGCACTACTTGGATGAACTCGGCCAAGCGCTTCTCAAAGGAAGTCTAAACACGATTTCCGAAGCATTTGTGATGTTCCTAATGGAGAAGCTTGAAGACGGATGCTTGAACCCAGAGATTAGGGAATCAACAGAAGACCACGTCACGATACGAATCGATTGCCCTGAACGAGGAAAGGATTGTTTCATAACCATCAACTTGACGGAGTGGGAGTTTCGAGACATTGAGGACGATGAGTCCATAACAGAAGCAGATAGGCCCTTAGAAGAAGTAGAGGCAAAAGGGGCCTAGCTCAGACCCGCGACGATATCTCGCACTTTCTGTGCCAATTCAGCTGGATTCTGCCCTAGGCAGGCCACCATGACTAGCCGGCTCTCATCTGCTCGGGCCACCATCAATTCAAGTTCTCCAGCAGTCATCGTTATGTAGTCTGTATCTGGCGAAAAGGTGAGTCCGTTTGAGAATATTGAGCTCGCAAGTCCAGCGAGTTCAATTGGGTCGTCAAATCCAACTGATCCTAAGGGCATACCTTCCTCAGTCAAAAGCATTGCTTGAGATATCTCTGGGAGTTCCTCAAGAATTCGTCCAATGGTGGTTTGCTGTCCGAAATCGCTGGTTGAGCTCATGAGCAGCTCCATCCGTTTAGCAACAGACTGGAATTTGGATAGCAATTCATCCATGTCCACCCCAGCATCAGCGGCCTTTGAGACCACGACTACGAGAAAGTAGTTTGGCTCAAGTATTGTGAGAATGCGTTCAATGCGTGTAGATTGAATGAGATATTTCGGTTTCGTGGAACCAATGCTATCGAGGGCGGTAGAACCGGCCCAAACAAGAGCAGCAGAGATGGTCGAGAGAACTTTCGAGTCTAGTTCTTCGTCTCGGCCAACCGAAGCCACGACGACGCCTTCCCTCGTTGAGAGTACGACCTGCCTTACAGACTTGTGAGCCTCAAGTGCCTCTTCAAGAAGTGTGGCCACCTCTGCGAGAGTCTTTTCCGGCATATCCCTCATCTCTCAATTCGGTGCGAACGCTCTTGCACCTCCACTACTTATAACTATGGCTAATAAACTACGCAATATGATTGCTCCAAATGCCATTTCCTTCTTCATGAAAGGAGAGATTCTGAAGAGTCTGCAGAGAGCTGGATGGGCGACTGCAGGGATAGACTGCGTAGCTCTCGAATCTGTTGCAGAACACTCATACGGGACCGCATTGATTGCGCTACTGCTTGTGAAGAAACTCGAACAAGACCGAGAAGACATTGATTTGGGAAAAACACTCGAAATGGCGATTCTTCACGACTTGGGGGAGGCAGTTGTTTCCGATATTCCTTCCACGCCGGAGACAATCAATACTGAGAGATTCGTCGCAGAGAAGTCAGCTATTGAATCAAGAGCATTGAAATCAATCTTGGCTCCCCTGGGCGACCTAGGAGATGCCCTTCGCAGCCAATGGGACGTGTACCGCGAGGGACTCTCACTAGAAGCAAGGGTCGTTGGCTCGGCAGATATTCTTGACATGCTTGTCCATGCGATTTCTCTTGAGAGGTCTGGAGTTTCCCCGGAACTTCTTCAAGGGTTCTTTGATTCTGCCAGAGACCGACTAGAGAATCTTGGCATAGCATTCGCGTTGGAGCTATTTAGAGAACTTGAGGAAGAACATGATTCGTCATGAGTTGATGAGAGAAACCAGAATAACCTTTGTCTTGGTTCTCAAGCACTTTTGCGTACTGGGCCGAAGTCACGTTTCAAGGCCGAGGCAAGTATCCGAGCAACACGGATGGGCTCAGGGATTCTTCCATCCAGAGTGAACTGATCGACTAGACGCAGTGCCCTCTTGGTGGAAAGCCCTGCAGTTGCGACAAACACTTCATGGCCAGTTCCTAGGAGCACTTGTTCTCTTGGACCTCCTCTGTCCATCAGACCA
>CAYFTD010000126.1:0-5083 GCA_964345915.1 uncultured archaeon | reverse complement strand
CAGTCGAGCTGACCACGTCTTGACTCATTGCGAAGGTAGAACTCTGCAGGTTTGAATGGAAATGTGTCGTTGGACTCCCATCTCCAAAGCTCATTGCCATCCCGATCATATTCAACAATGTCGTCGCCCGTTGCGGGCATTATCTCTCCCTCGAAATCGAAGTGAGTCAAGTTGATTCTGTCCATTATGATGAACGTGTCTGTTATTGGATTGTAGTCAAACTCGTGATGACCACTATCAATTGGCAGAATCTCCGTATTGTTGTTGAGTACATTCCACAGAGTGATGTTTCCACTCCCTCGATCTCCATATGCCACTGTTGTAGAGTTGATGAACTTGGGTGAGCCTGGGCGACCTTCTTCGAGAAAGAATCCATTGACGATGTCGCCGTTCATGTCAGTGAGGAGAAGGAATCCAAACTCCGTTCTAGTAGAGGTGTAATTGGGGTAGATTGAAAGCTGGAACAGGTTCCATCCGTTGAATGCCTGTGTGTCATCATACACTCGAACATTCTTGGCAAGGTCGTACTCCCTCAGATATGTGGAGTTGGTCGGCAAGTCCCCACTTATCCAACTCTGGCGATCCATAGCGGCAGCCGGCATCAACCGAACGTCACTTGCGGGTATGACCAGCGATAATGCGAATAATGTTACAATGAAAATGGTGGTGATCTTGATACCCCTCATAAGGCACACCTTTCCTAGGTTGGTCTGAAACTACTTGCTACTGATATACTTTGCAGTCAACGTTTCCAAGGATGACATCAAATGCTCTCTCGAACCTGACTTCAGATCAACCATCTTTGGATTCTTGTCATGACACAGCAAGACTTTCCTGAAGCTGTGCGGCACCAAGAGGAGAAGTGTAGATACGACGTGCCCTGAATGGCATGAACGGTATACCTCCTGCGTGGAAGAACTTGCTGAACCATTCGACGAAGTGCAAACGCAGAGTGTGCATGAAAGCGAGCATTCCCTCAAGGATGCCCACGATGAAGGTTCCAATGATTGCTCCCAAGAGTGGAAGATATGCGGGCCCCCAGGAGTGAGTTGTGTGGTTCCAGACCTCGTGTGGGATTATCTCCACTCCAAGAATCGACAATTCTGGGATAGGTATCTCGACTATTGCCGGAATCAATGTGAAGAATACGCCACTCAAAATCACGTGGACTGTGTTGAGTGCGAAGATTCGCGCATAGCTCACTGTGTGACTTATCATGCCTATGGCGTACTCCAGGAACAGAACTGCCCCATCCATTCCGCCCTTGAAAGATGCCAAGGCCATAATGACCAATGGAATGACGAACGTAAAGACGGAGAAGTAAAGCGGTGCAATCCCTGTGGCCAAGTAGACTCCATTGTTTGCGATTCCATATCCGATACCTGCTATTGGCACCCAGAGAAAGACCTGATCACCTGGGGCCGCACTGAACCAAGCATCGATACTGCTGTAGCTGACACCGAATAGAAGATTGATGAATCCGAAATAGAGAATGAAATAGGAGACTCCGACAACTGTGTCGCGATAGTCATGATGCTTGAGCTTGTTGTAGATGTTCAGGATGATTCCGAGCATGATGTGAATTGCTCCAATCTCAATGGAAAGCTTCAGCATGTGGGCCGCCCGGTACGGGTTGATAATTGGCGCTCCATGAGAGTCCAGGAGAATGTGTCCAGAGTCATCCAGCACGTAGTGTGAGAAGGTCGGCCATAACGGTTCGACAACAGTTTCTGCACCAAAGAAGCTACCAAACAGAAAGCCACCTATGATCGCGAAGACTCCAAGCAGAATCAGACCCTCTGCACCACTCTGAAGGTAGCCCATGCTCTGACCCCAATCGGCACCCTTCCTCTTGGCTCTCCAGCCCGCTAGACCGATGAGCATTATGAGAAGACCCTGCCCAATGTCTGCAAACACGAACCCGAATATCAGGGGAAAAGAGAGCCACATGATCTTCGTTGGATCGAGGTCATGTCTGGAAGGGATTCCAAAGGCTGTCACGACATCTTCTGTCGGCTTCATTACTGAGGGGTTGTCGAGGTATGTGGGCGCGTCATATTCGGCAAAATCAGGATGCTCGAATTTGATGTCAACAACTGCGCCCGTCTTCTCCTGCAGTATGGACTCAAACTCTCCTTCCGTTCCTTCTGGAATCCATCCCCATGCTTTGACAGACTGCGCTGTGTAGACAAGGAACTTCTTCATCTCGATGCGCTCTTTCTCAATCTCAACTACTTCCCATGCAGCTAGGACTCTAGGACCCCACTCCTTGGCTATAGCTGACTTTCGGACCTCAAGCCGAGAGGCTTCTTCCTCCAGCTCAGCTACTTTCTTCTCCGCCTCTTCTGCTACAGCCTCCGGTCGTCCTTCGGCTTCTTCAGGCATGGTGAAAGCTTCAAATTCCATGGCGGACAAGATACGTTCAACAGCGTCACGCCTCTCGATGGGTACACTCGCTGTTGCTACAGATACTCCCCTCTTCATCGGGATGTGCTTGAACGCGTAGGCTCCTTCTGTGACCTCCTTCAGACTCCACTCTAGTTGTGAAACTCTTCCTGCCGGCACAACTCCTGCCACTGTGAAGGTATACTCGGTCGCACCAATACGGCTCGGATCGAGACCCAGTGGTTTCAAGGAAACTGCAACGTCTCTAATCGCTCTCTGCTTGTTGAGCTCAAGTCGTGTCACAGAAGTTTCAGAATCAATCTCCAGGACCTCAGGCTCGACTGAACCAATCACTACGGTTATGTGTGCAAGAGACCGTGTGACTTCGCTATCATCGACTTCGACTCTGATACCCGTTCCTCGTCCAGGTTCCAGCCCTAACGAGTCAACAAGCTTTGCCAGCCGATCAGACGCAACAAATACGGTTTCTTCGTCCCGAGATCGTTTGACCTCAACTATGGATGCTTGGCGTGTCACGTCAATGAACTCAAATCGCCCAAAATCTTCGAGAGCCAGCAAGACCTCTCTCTCGTAGTCTTGATGTGACACTACTCTAGCGACGACCATCTCTGCGGGGCTTATTCGAGGGCCCATTAAGCTTCACCTTTGGAATAGAGCAGGGCTGACTCGTATGGAGAAAAGCCCGTTGGATTGGGCCAAGTGATGCCAAAGATAAACGTTGTGAAATGCGTTCATGTCTAACGCATTTCAGCGAGTGCAAAGGTGAATCTTTATCAAGGGCATGGGTTTGCCTTGGACAGCCTGCGATACTCAGAGGTATACGGCGATGTGTGCGGCTCAAGACGAGATTGACCAGATACATGAAGCTGAAGAATCTGCAAAGAAGCGAATTGCAGATGCAGAGGACAAGGCGAAACAGATCAAGGAAGGCGCTGAGAAAGAGGCCAAGAAGATCGTAGACAAGGCTGAGAAAGAGGCCAGAATGGCTGCGCAGCGTTCAAAGGACGGTCTGAACGAGAGAAGGACGAAGATAGAATCAAAGATTTTGAAAGACGCCGAGAAGACTGTCAAGGATATTGAGGACTCAGCCCGCAGTGAAGTGAAAAAGGCAGTCAAGATTGCGTACAGGATGATGGTAGGGGAGGAGTGACGATATGGAAGGAGTTTCCAACATCATCGAGATAATCGATAAAAAGACGAGTACTGAAACTGAACGGATCAAAGCCAAGGCTGAGGAGTTCAAGGCAGAGCTTCTGGAAAAAGCCCAGGAGCGGGCCAAAGCTATTGAAGATGAGATTGCAGGTAAAGCACAACGCGAAACAGACGCCGAGGTAGCAAGATACGAAGCGAGTGCAAAGCTGAAGGCGAAGTATCGAATTCTAGAGAGCAAAGAAGCGCTGATGAAGGAAGTACTCGATGCGGCATGGGATGAAGTCACTAAGAGCGTTTTGGACAAATCCTATGACAAGACTGTCACAAGGCTGGCAGTAGAAGGTGGAGTTTCACTTCAAGAGGCTAGCATTGAGCTCGTCCTGCCAGAGGGGCAGAAGATCAAACTTGACACGGCCGCGATTGCAGCTGCCATTACTAAGGAAACTGGAGTAAAGACCACGGTCAGTATCTCAAAAGATGTGACAAGGGCCACAGGTGGCGTGATGGTCAGATCCAAGGATGGTACGAAGTGGGTCGACAATACATTTGAGGCCAGATTAGAACGACTCGAAGCAAGAGTGCGTGACCAAGTTTCCTCGACCTTGTTTGGCAAAGGTAGTTCTGAGTAGAGAGAACGGGAGAATCCCGTCCATTCTCTACTTCAAATGCGGGTATTTCAGCCAATCAGGCTTGGAACATATCCTATTAGCAAAAATGCAATGACGAAACCGTAGATGGCAACAGCCTCAATCATCACGACATAGAGAATACTCCTGCCGAAAGTCTCTGGTTTCTCGGTTATTGCGCCGAGTGCAGCAGCAGATGCTGTACCCATGCCCAAGGATGCGCCGGTGCCTGCAAGGCCTATAGCAAGACCTGCGCCAATCGCAAGGCCTAGAATAGCCATACCGTTACCTTCTGTCACCTGCAACGGAGCAAACCCACCACTGGAAATCGTACCAATTGCTCTCACAGTTGCGGGAATGTTGAACAGTACAACAAGAAACACCACTGCACCCATGATGAGCATGAAAAGACTGCTTGTCCTTGTGTCTTCCTTCACTGAATAATGTCCTCCAGTTACCAAATTGTTATCATTCGTCTGATGTTTTCGGGAAACTCTCCTCTTTCTAAACCTACCGCAATAGACCTTATGTTACGAATCTCGTAGTACTTCAGGCTGAAGAAGCCCAAGACAGTTCCAATATGGAATGGGAAGGCTGTGAGCTGGAGCATCACCCTCTTCGCAATGTAGTCCTCGATGACTAGCTCGACCTCCGAGAGATCATTGGTGTCCTCATACAGTCTGGCCAGTCTCCCCACGAGTTGAGCATATCGTGTTGTTCCAAGTCGGTTCATGACCTCGCGCCAGTTTGACCCAAGCTGAATGGACTCCAGAATGGACTGGGACTTGCGAGTGAAACGGACCAGAGAAAGCTCGACCACTCTCGCCTCTAGCTGCAGAGCCAGAGCACGAATCATGGTTAGCATGTTCCTCAGGTCCACTCTTGCCTCCAGCACATCC
>CAYFTD010000125.1:0-3781 GCA_964345915.1 uncultured archaeon | reverse complement strand
ACCACCATCGTAGATATACTGCCCTCTCTCGAAGAAAAACATCATGTTACAACTCCTTTCCCACGATTATCGTCCCTGTGTCTCGGTGTTGAATCTCCACGACCACTTGTGACGGATGCACAGATATGACTGCACCTTCATCCCTTGCTGAAACGAGCGATGACGACGGATCGAGACCGACCCTGTACTCTGGTAGAAGGGAGATTGACACTCCTAGACCTACAACAGCAGTTGGTCGTGCTGCTACGGTGAAATCAATCCATATGGCCTCCTCGGGATAGATGTCAGAGCTCTTCTCATTCAGCTCTCGAACCCTTTGGGCTATGGCATCAGGCCTTGAGTTGTTCATCATGTCAATGAACGTGACTTGCTTTCGAAACCTCTCAACTGCCTCTAGTGGAATATTCTCAATATACGGGATGGCACCCGGAGCTTCGATGATCCTTCGAGTGTCCGGCTCAATGCCATTATTGTAGAGGCACTTCATAGACGAGCCCGTAAGATGACCTGGCACTTCGGGGCCAGCGAGAATCAGGAATCGTATTGACGGGTTCGAAATGATATTGACTATCACACGTTCAATGCCAATGTTCTCAGTCTTGCATGTGCCAATGATGGCATAGTCGGCAGTGACTTCAATCTTCTTCCCTAACGTGCAGACCGCAACACATCTCGACGGATCACCAACCTCGAAGTCCCCAGGAATCGGCGGCCACTTCATTCCCTTCTCTGACATTCCAGTCAACTCCTAGTCCTGCGTTGTGGGGTAGAACAATTCCCTGTCAATTCCAAGTACACGTTGGGCCTCTCCCGTCGCTGAGGAGATTGCGTTCGAAATGAGTGCTGTGGCAGCGAATATCTCCTTGGTTCTGATCATAGATCCATACATTATGCAGTCAGTTGCAAAGAGTTGGGCAGCCACGGTCGATGCTACGACTGCAGAGAGATAAGTTGGTTCGCCATCGAGGTCTTTCTGTTTGATGAATCTCCAAGCAGAGGGTGCATTATGAGGAGCAAGACAAGTAGGCAGTCCCAGTTCCGACTTCACTGCAAGTGTCGTTCTGAACTCTAGACCGAACCCGGACCCAACCGGCATTGTTGCAGGATCAATGACCATGTTACGTATCCCCAGACGCTCCGCTTCAGCGACCATCTCTTTAATCACATTCATACGCTCGGGTAGCGACATCGCCTTGGGTGACCAGCCGAGTACTATTGCATTTTCGAGTGAGCTTGCCTTGAGTATCTCTTTCTCATCGTTCTTCAGAGAGAGATTCACAGAGTTGAAGATTGCCCGTTCCTTGAGCCCTGCCTCATCACAATACTGGATCGCTCTCATCCTTGTCTTTGCTGAAGTGGACTCAAAGATGAATGGTCCATCGTAGTTGTCTACTAGCCATTCAAGATGCCGCTCCATGGCGGCGGCTGTCCTTCCAAACGCTTGCACAATGAAGGGATGCCCTGTCTTCTTAGACATCTTCTTGCCAGTTTCTATCCATTCCTTTGCCAAACTCTTGTCGAACAAGCCCTGCTTTGTGTCCTCTACTATCGGCTGACCTTTGAAGAAGAGGCCTCCAATCAAGACAGTCGGATTTTCTCCCGGATTTCCTCCAATCGTGATGTCCCCAAAGTTGCACGTTTCTTGCTCTCTCTTAAAGACAAACATCTTGTTTCAGCCTCGTTTTGGTCGCGGGTAGAGTCCAGTGCTCTCAACAAGCAGTGGTATACTCTCCTCCCATCCAATGCCCATTATATGAATGCCGTTGACGCCTCTCACCCCTCTGACAGCCTTAACTATCTCCTTTGCAATGCGAACGCCCTCCCCCTGTGACGCTGCAAGCCGTTCCTCATCTTGTAGCCCATGTTCAGCATCACGGAGGCGTCCCATGTAATCGTCAGGTACTAGGATACCAGGGATTTCGTTGTTCATGAATTCGGCCATCTCAGATCCCTGAAGAGGCACTATGCCAGCCAGTACCTTCGCATCAAGACTTTCAATCTGATCCATGAAGTCTTGAAATCCGTCTAGATTGTAGATAGCCTGTGTCTGAAAGAACTCTGCTCCAGCATCACGTTTCTGCCATACCCTTCTGACATGCTCGTCCTTTGGAATAGCATAGGGATCGATGGTGGATCCCAAGTAGAAGGATGGTGCCCCTTCGAGATCCTCTCCTTCGATGTCCTTTCCTTCCATTAGTGTGCTGGCTAATCTCAAGGCTTGAATGGAGTCAATCTCAGGAGTCATCTCCTTCTCCGACTTCGAGCCTTGAGCAGGAATGTCACCTGTCATGAAGAGGATGTTTCTGATTCCAAGAGCAAAGGCACCAAAGAGATCGCTCTGAAGCTGCACACTGTTTCGATTGCGAGTAGCGATGTGCATCACTGGCTCTGCACCTGTTTCGTACACCATATGTGCGCACGCCAAGCTACTCATTCGTGAGAGGCCTCTGGGATTATCAGCAACGTTGATTGCGTCACAATGGTCCTTCACCAAATTGGCACGCTGTACCAGAATGCTGGCATCAGAGTCATGCGGCGCCCCAATCTCGGCTGTGACTACGAACTGCCCGCTCTCCAACAGATCTCTGAGATGGGTGTCCGGCAGCATCAGAATCTCCACTTACTTGGTGTGTTGAATGGCGGCCTCCTTAGAGCCCGACTTAATTGCTTTGGTCAACAGCGGATTTCCTAGTAGCTAGGTCCTACTCAAGTCTTCTGAGTGAACCAACTGGAAGCTCTCTCTCCAGTCTTTGTACCAGTTCAGTACTCAGAACAACCTCAACCTCGACATTGCCCTCCTTGAAATCCTGATTCTTCACAGTGGTCATATCATGCAGCCGAGAGATGAGTGACATTGAAGAGTCGTCATAAGGTAGAGTGACAAGATATCTAGTCAACGGCGGCAGACGGGAGTCGACGCTCTGAAGCAACTCGTCTAGATTGGTGCTCTCCATCGCTGAAACCGGAATTCCTACCAGTGACTCACCATTGATGACCTCAAGACACTCACGAATCCTATCCTCTTCCAACAGGTCGACCTTATTGAGAGCGACAACGGCCGAGATACCATTAGCTCCAATCTCGGTGAATGTGTCAAGACAAGCCTCTAGTTTCCGTTGCATCTCAGAAAGGGGGTCACTGCCGTCAACAACCAGAATGATGACGTCTGCATCGCCAATCTCCATCAATGTCGTATTGAAGGCCTGCAGAAGGGGCCTTGGTAGGTCGCTGATGAAGCCAACAGAATCCGTAAGGACAGCCTGCCTCCCCTCAATTGGCAGCCTCGTTGACTTCGTTGCGAGGGTCGTGAACAGCTGATCGGCTACTTCAACTTCGGACCCAGTCAATGCTCTGTGGAGTGTGCTCTTTCCAGCGTTCGTGTAGCCGGCAAGTGTCACCTCCAGGAATCCTTTCTTCGACCTCTTTCTCTTCTTTAGAGCCTGTGATCGAGAGATTGAGTCCAGCTTGTCCTGAATGACTGAAATTCTCTTTCTGATCTGGTGGATTCGAAGGGTCAGGGGGTCTTCTCCGGCACCTATCTGCTCAGCTATGGGTCTGTCACCTGTATGCTCTTTCTGTAGCCGCATCCTGATTTGATGACGTTCAAACGGCAGTTCATACCTTAAGCGAGCCTGTTCTATCTGCAACTTTGCTTGCGGAGTTCGTGCATGTCTGTCGAATATCTCAAGGATGAGTTGGGTCCTATCCCGAACCTCGACCTCCCACCGCTCCATCAGACGGAATACCTGTCCTGACGTGAGACGCGGTGAGAAGTACACAA
>CAYFTD010000124.1:0-3433 GCA_964345915.1 uncultured archaeon | reverse complement strand
GTCTTCACACTACAACCTGTGACATGCGCGCTCAATCCTCAGGCATCTTTCGAAGACCAGAAGGTGATTGGGCCAACAGGCAAAGGGAAAATTGCCGTGATCGGAGCTGGGCCTGCAGGGCTAGAGACATCAAGGGTCTTGACGATGCGTGGATTCCAAGTCACGTTGTACGAAGAAAAGACACGCCCCGGCGGTCTCCTGAATCTTGCCGCTAGGATTCCAGGACGAGGTGAGTTTGCCGCGTACGTGACTCACATGTGGCTGGAGATGCGACGTCTTGGAGTTGATTTGAAACTTGGAGTGAGTGCTGACGTTGATGAGATAGCAAGACACTCCTACGACAGGATTGTGTGTGCCATAGGTACTGTAGCGACAGCGCCGCCAATAGAGGGTGTTGAGCTTCCGCACGTGACCACTGCTCGAAACGCGATATCTATGAAACCTGACAACCTTGGGCGAGTGTCCGTCATTGGGGGCAACTCCAGGGGTTGCTTTGCGGCAATCTATCTGAGTTCTCGTTCAAAATCCGTTGACATATTCGAACGTGATAGTGCATTGGGTACTGACCTCGGTCGCACGACTCGATGGGTGATTCTAAAGAGTCTGAATGATAGAGGTGTCAATGTACACACTAGTACAGAGATATCTCATGTAACCAGTAGCTACATTCAGATAGATACAGAGGATGACTTGACACTCTTTGAAGCAGACGCAGTCATAGTTGCGGCCAAGCCGCAGCCACGTTCGAGGCTTATCAATGCTCTGAAAGAAAAAGGACTCCCCGTAGATGTCGTCGGCAGCACAGCGGGGCAAGTGGGTCTATTGGAGATCGTTCACAATGCCTTTGATTACGCCAACAAACTCGAGTTATCAACCGAGTAGATCATCCGACCATTCTGAGAAATAGAGACCCCCAGTGGGTGCACATTCAGCCCTGCCCAAGCGGATACTCTTAATAGCGGAGAATCCCGAGTTCGAATCAATTGTGCAAGATTGGAGATAGACGTAGTGTCCATTGAAGACGAATATGAGACCACAATGATTACCTATCCAACACATGCTGAATTGGACTTCATCCTGAGGGACCACTTCGAGGTGATGGATGAACGATATGTTCATGGGCTACCCACATTCGTTGTTCGTTGGAAGACTGACGGGATACCTGAGATAGACGAACAGGACAGAGTGTTTGAGGACATCAGTAGGAATTCTGAGCGACTAAAGGTGTGGCCTGTCGTCAGATGGAGAGACAAGAACGCTGGAGAGTATGTCATTCGCTTTGTTCCAAAGGAGAAGCCTCCAAAGTCTGACATTCGTATCAATTATGGCCTCTTCGTGGCAACAATGGGAACCATTGCGCTTGCCGGATTCATGCAGGCCTCCAGTCCTGTATTCATAACCCTCTTCTATCCAAACGATTTCACTTACCTGAATCTCATTTGGGAAACCCTGATCTTCATTGCTGCTCTGATGGGAATCATCTTCACACATGAAATGGGTCATTACTTGACAAGCAAGAAGCTCGGGATTGAGGCAACGCCTCCGTATTTCATTCCAGGAATACCTCCAATAGGGACTTTCGGCGCTTTCATTCAACAGAAGAGTCCTCCCATAAACAGAAGAGACCTCTTCGATATGGGAGTCGCCGGTCCGCTCGCTGGCTTCATCGTAACCTTTGTGGTCCTGCTCCTGGGTTTCTTCATGTCCGTGCCCCTGACGGCGGAACAGGTAGCGGCAATCGATAGAACCTATCCAGGGATGTCGGGGTCAATAGGTGTTCCATATCTCTTTCAGCTAATCGAGCTGTTGTTCGCAGACTTCATCCCAGCTGGTGGTACGCTCTACATGCACCCACTTGCATTTGCTAGCTGGATTGGCATGCTAGTCACAGCTCTGAATCTGTTTCCGATTTCGCAGCTCGATGGAGGTCATGCACTCCGTGCGATTGTTGACTCACGGAAGCACAGATACATTGGTTGGATAGGCATAGCGGCTATGCTACTGGCAGGCTTCTACATGATGGCCATTCTGATTCTTGTGATCTCTCAGGGCGGGGAACACCCAGGACCTCTCAATGACACAATAGAAGTGTCCGCCTGGCGAAAGGTTCTCTTTTTGGTTGCCATGATAATCTTGGTTCTCTGCATCCCTCCATTGTGGGAGATGATTCCCCTCTTCTAGAAGTGCGGGGCCTGAGCAGCAGATTTCATCCTCATGTTCTCTACTTCATCAATGCAAAAGACCTATGAGGGACATAGGCTCTTTGTGCTGATTTGACCAGGAGTGTCAATGAATTGCCGCTGAAGACTCCGCAAGAGTATCTAAAGAGCATCCAGAGGGACGTCAATCTCTACATGTTCGGTGAGAAAGTCGAAAAGTTCTGGGAGCACCCGATTATTGTGCCTTCAATCAACACTGCTATGAGGACATACGAACTAGCCCAAATGGAAGAGTACAGAGATCTGCTGATAGCTACTTCTCACCTTACAGGCGAGAAGGTGAATCGATTCACTCACATTCATCAATCTGTTGATGACCTCATGAAGAAGGTTCAGATGCAGAGGCTGATGGGTCAAAAGACGTCTTGCTGTTTCATGCGTTGCGTCGGTTTCGATGCTGCGAATGCTCTGTATAGTGTTACTTACGAGATAGACAAGAAACATGACACCAAGTACCATGAGAGATTCAAGAAATACTGGTCTGAGGTTCAGTCTCAGGATTTGTTTGTTGCTGGGTCTATGACAGATACCAAGGGAGACCGCAGTAAGCGCCCTGTCGAACAGCCTGACCCAGACGCATACCTTCACGTCGTTGAAGAGAATGACAACGGCATCACCGTACGAGGAGCAAAGGTGCACCAGACTGGTTTCTTGAACTCCCACAGAGCAGTTGTCATGCCGACTCTGGCAATGAGGGAAGGCGAGGAGAAGTACGCCGTCAGCTTTGGCGTGGACACAGATGCGAAGGGCATCACAATGGTCTACGGTAGGCAAACATCGGACACTCGAAAACTGGAAGATGGCAAGTTAGACATAGGCAACTGGAAGTATGGGGGACAAGAGGTCTTCGTTATATTTGATGACGTCTTTGTACCACACAATCAGGTCTTCCTGAACGGAGAAACCGAGTTCACTGGGGAGCTTGTGAACAGGTTTGCAGGCTATCATCGACAATCGTACGCATGCAAGACGGGAGTAGGTGATGTCCTCATCGGGGCAACTGCTCTGGCGGCCCAATACAATGGAGTGGACAGGGCATCTCATGTGCGCGACAAGATTGTGGAGATGGTCCACCTGAATGAGACCCTCTTCTGTTGCAGCGTTGCGTGTAGCGCACAGGGTTTCCAGCGTGAGGCAGGGAACTACGAGATGGACATGCTGCTCGCGAATGTCAACAAGCAGAATGTCACTCGTTTTCCGTATGAGATAGGACG
>CAYFTD010000123.1:0-2275 GCA_964345915.1 uncultured archaeon | reverse complement strand
TCGTCCTCACGCAACGCTCTGAAGTACTCAACCGCAGCCCAACTCGTACCTCCAACTCCACCAACATCTATGGCATCGACACCTATCCCCTCAAGTGCCTGGGCCACCTCTCCAGATATGCCTGCTCCAGTCTCCTTTACCAGTACTGGAACATCAACAGAGTCTACAATTGATGCTATGTTGTCCAGAGCTCCCTCAGAATTACAGTCACCCTCGGGTTGTACCGCCTCTTGCAGTGGATTCAGATGAATGGCAAGAATGTCAGCCTCAATCATCTCTATGGCGGCGGGCGCATGTTCCACATGAGTGGCTCCAATATTGGCAATCACCGGAACGGAAGGCGCTCTTTCTCTCACAACTCGAAACGTGTCACTGAGTGAGGGATCCTCAACAGCCGCTCGCTGACTCCCGACGCCTATCGGGACCCTAAGCATCTCGGCCGCTTCAGCGAGTTTCCTGTTAATCTCATATGTCCTCGGATGCCCACCGGTCATTGCGGCGATCACGAGAGGAGCGTTCGCCCTGAGACCAAGGAAATTGGTTGTAAGGTCTATCTTGTCCTTATCTATCTCGGGCAGAGCATTGTGGATGAAGCTGACGAACTCAAACATCGTTGATAGACGAGTCTGAACATCCTCCTCAAGGCAGATCTCAATGTGTTCAATCTTCCTTTTCTGAGTGAGAGAGGACTCGGAGAGATCCTCTTCAGAGGTGTCATTTGCAGTGGGCTCTCCATTAGTCATTGAATTGCCTCCCAGTGGACCAGTGAGTATGACTGGAGCCTGATAGCAGTTGTGGTCACATATGACATTTAGTCTGGCTAGTCCTCACCTTCCATGAATGACCATCCTGCAGCTACCATCTCTTCCTTTGTCTTCAACCAGTTGTCGAATCCCTTGTCTCGAATCTCTCTCAAGGACGGAAGGGCCCTCGGATTCTTGCCAAGTAACTCGCAGTTCTCCATTCTGATACAATCAACACAGGTGGTATAGCCCCTGTCGGATGCACAGGACCTCACCTTGCAGTCCTTCCCTCCGCCCCCTTCCTTGCAACCTTTGCAGCTTCCGTACTGTCTTGCCAGACTATCTAGTACGTTATCTAACTGACCAAAGTCGGTAACGGATTGATCCCCTTCCACAAGCTGTGCATCTTTTGCACCAACTGGATGATGTTCTAGAAAGCTCCGAAGACCATCAGCGTAACCCTTCACTTTACCTTGATAGACCTCACATCCACCACAATAGAGACCACAATAGGATGTCAAGTCCACTGAGTCAGGCAATCTGTCAGCCTCCAAAGACCATACGTCCATCCTGAGATAAGTATTGTACCAAAATGGCGTTCAGAGTGTGTCCGGGGCGCCAAAGATGATACTATTGTAAGAGAATGGCCTTCCGCTAAGGAATTCCACATTGTTAAAAGCACGTTCAGCCAAGAATCCAAGAAGACGGGTTAGGTCATTTCTGCTAAGAGGAGGATGTATCCTATGACGATACTAATCGTCAAGTTTCCGGGAACGAATGGTGAAAGGGATGTGATGCGAGCCCTTCTGCCAATTCCTGGTGCTGAGCCTCAGATTGTGTTGAGTCGAGAGGATCCTTCTACTCTGCGAGATGCAGATGGAATCATCATTCCGGGTGGACTCTCATACGGAGACTACGTTCGAGTCGGTGCTGTCGACGCAATTGATGGAATGCGTGATGTGATTAGAGGCATCGCGAAATCCGGGAAACCCATGCTGGGGATAGGTAACGGCTTCCAGATTCTTTCGGAGTTCGGAATCCTGCCTGGCAAACTGAAGGCAAACAAAACAGGTCGGTTTGTAAGCAAATGGGTCTATCTTAGAGTCTGCAAAGACCCAACGATGTTCACAGCAGGTTTAGAAGGCAAGGTCATTCGGATTCCGATAGCTCATTCAGAGGGTAGGTATAGAATCGGAAAGAAAGGACTGGAACGTCTGAATAGCTCTGGTGGAGTTGTTTTCAGGTACTGCGATGTGGACGGGGAGATAACCCCCAAGGCAAATCCAAACGGGTCTCTAGAGAACATCGCAGGAGTGGTGAATGCAGATGGTAATGTGATGGGACTCATGCCTCATCTTGAGCGGGCAGTCAGAGTAGAAACCGGTTCCAATGATGGGCTATTGATTCTGGAGAGCTTCGTTAAGGCAACTAAGGGCAACTAGGGTGTATCTGATGCTCAACGAAAAAGAACGAAACCAGTTGGCAGTCGCTCTCGGGAGAGAGCCTACACAGACCGAACTGCAGATTGTGGG
>CAYFTD010000122.1:0-7897 GCA_964345915.1 uncultured archaeon | reverse complement strand
TCAATAACAACATAGAGGGCCATTGATAGTGCCCAAGTCCAGCTTCCGCTGTAGGTACCAGACTGATAGTCGAAACTGATTCCGGCCCAGACAACCTCGCCCCTTGGCAGCTCCATGGTCTGTCTGGCATATCCCCTGTCATCCTGGTCATATCTCCAGAAACCGCCTAGGCTGGTTGTAGAGTCGATCTCAAAGTACATGCATGGATCACCGTCATGCCCATCGCTCTCCCAATAGGCGGAAACCGTACTATTCCCGGTGCCCGCACCCACAGTTCCAACTGTCCAGTTGGCGCCGCTGTTGTCGAATTCCCCGTTTGTGATCCAGGTACGATTCTCTGTGATCTCGGAAACACTAGCCTGAAGCTCATAGGCTTCCCAAACTGCTCCAAATGGAACAGTCACAGACGTATTCTCAGTGCCAACTCCGGGGGTATAATCGAGACCAATGGGTCCAAAGGAATCATCTCGGCGGCCATGCTCTTGACCTACCAGACCGTCGGATATGCCATTCCACTCTATCAGGCCCTGGTCTGTTAGTGCATACCGATGAAGTGTTTCTTCCGGACCGACTTCGATAGACCTGCCATCGCCGAGGTCGACGACTTCATTCTGCAGAGAAGTGCTTGGAATGGCCGTACCATTGAATGACGCAAGTTGAAGGATGAAGATGGCCATTACGAATAGTGGCATGACTGACTTCCACGGTTGTTTCATTCTTCCAAGCCTCCTATCTCTTCTAGCAATGCCCGAATCTCAGCGCGAGTGAGACTCCTGGCCTGTTCAACCATGATGTCTGCTTCAGACTCTTCGATGCCGAGTTTCAGCAGACGCTCCTTCAAATCAGCAAGCTCCTCTTCTGAAAGCTTGGCCTCTTCAGGTACAGCGACCTCTTCTTCGGCAATCTCTGCTTCTGCCAGCTCCTTGGCTCTTCGCGCACGCTCCTGTTTGAGTACCTCAGTTATGAACCCTGCACGCTCGCTGGGCCGCATCCTCTCTAGATCAGACATCATCACTGCGATGTCCGCCTCAGTCAGGCCTATGACTTGGGCTAGCTCATCGACTAGCTTCTGCACATCTAGTGCTCCAACTTCAAGAGTGTCTAGTGCAATATCGTCCAGGGTCTTGGACAGTCCAACCGGCTTGAGATCGGTATTCATGTCCTCAATAATCATCTCCCTTCTGCTTCTGACCTCAGCAGGATCAGGGATCACTCCCCTCGCAAGCTTGGACACCATCCTTCTCAGGATGCGAAGCAGCTTGGGGACTGACAGGACTCTCACGTAGAGGCCAGCTCCTCCAACAATGAAGATGAGCAGCAACCCAGCTCCCATGACGGTGTTCGCCATCGCCTGTGCCTCTGGAGAAAGCCGCGAGTATACGTCGAACGTGTAGGTTGCAGTCTGGTAGTCTGTCTTCGAGAAGCTAATCACCACAGGGGTGTATCCAGGTATTAGCGATCTGAAGACAAACACGTATGTGCCATCGTCGAGTACATATTCCTGATCCACCAAACGTGTGAGCCTAGAGTGATCTGTTACGTTGATTGCATCAAAGATGGGTACCTGGTGGTCCACATCCATGAACCTCACCCTGATCTCGAAGTCTACTCCTGTTACTACGAGACTCGGGAAGGTGTCGAAAACGATCTCAGTGGCAATCGGTCGGATAGTCATTCTGATTTCAACGTTGCCAAAGCTGTAGTTGCCCTTTTTCATCTGGATCTTCAGGATGTAAGGTTGTTCACGAATCTCTAGTCTCGGAATTCCTGTTACAGCGGGCCCAAAGACATACGTTCCGTTTCCAGTCGAGGTGAGCGTATGAGAGCCAAATTCCCAAATGGCTGTGGCTGTCGCTCCATCTAACAGCTCATCATTGAGTGAATCATAGAACTGGAACGATTGACTATAGTCATCGCCGACAGGAACTGTGAACGACCTTGGACCAAGGACCTCAGTCGGTATTGGACGTACGACAAGTTTCACTAGTCCTGCTGTGAATTCGAAACCATCCTTCACGAAACTCACTGAGATATCATGAGCGACCACACCGGCAACAACAGCAGTTGTGTTGACCGTCAGCTCATAGTTACCGTTCCCCAGGTCGACGAGAGAGCCTGTGACGCTCTCAAGTATGAATCCTGAGGTTGCCCCAGGAATGCCAACACCATTGTGAGAATCCCTGTACATCAGCAAGAAAGTAGCATTCTCTCCATAGTACTTCTCCAGGACAGCGCTTGACAATATCTCAACATTGGTTGGAACCTTGACCACAGTGAGTGTGAACTGCAGTGAGGATGGCGTGAAGCCGTCCTTCACGCTGGCAACGGTAAGAGTCGATACACCAATCTGAAGCAGGCCAGTCGGAACGCCAACGCTGTAGAACCCGTTTCCATGGTCTGTAAGGCTTCCAACAATAGCACCCACTCCATACGTTAGTGATGCACCGGTAACGGGCTGACCTACGTCTGTGTCGTTCAGGTAGACAGTTACATTCACTAGATCACCAAAGACCCCTGAAAGCACAGTGTTATCCTGATATGCGCGCATCCCCGTGTTCGTTTCCCTAACCTCTATTGTGAGCACGACACTCACTGTCTTGAAGTTGCTTGAAGACGCCTGAACCAGAATCTGATGGTTTCCTACTGGTGCATTGTCGACGATGAATTGACCAGTGTAATTCAACTGGGCAGGCTGCCATGTGAGGGATCCCGAGCCTCCTATCCATGAATACGTGACTACTCCGACTGAGATTGCTGTAGAGTTTGAGAGAATGAAATAGTCGACTTCAAGCGTGATTGTTTCACCGTTCACGCTGACCAGTGGGGCTATGCTGGCAATCATATTGGCAGCCACCTTCTGGATGCGTATCTGGAAGGTCTTCTGCCTAGTTTCGTGATTGAGGAGAACAGATGTGATCAAGATAGAGTACTCCCCACTGTCAAACGAACCTGTGGGGACAGTGGCATTGTATATGCCTACTCCCTGGGGAACCATGTCATATGTGATTGAAGCTATGGTTAGATTCACAGCAGCTCCCAAGATTGGCTGACCAGTTCTTGCGTCTGTGACATTGGCACTCAATTCCAGCACGTCACCCCAAGTGGGGTCTGTGGGTGCAAATTGAAGCTCAATCTCGACTGGGATTGCGGCGAGCAGAATGTCAGTTGTAATTGACCTGTTGAAGTGCTGGAACTTGGATGCATTGACAGAGAATGTGTAGATCTGAGCATCGAGAGTAGAAGTACTGATGGCAAGCTCGTAGATACCATTGCCCATGGGCGTAATCGTGCTAGCTGTTCCCCAGCGGGAGGTCCAATCAGTGACAACATCTGCACCATCAATCCCCAGACCGGAGGTTACGTCAAGGTATGTGATGTTCCCATATACCATGTCCCCCAGATAGTATACTACTCCTGAGGGCAAGGCGAAATTCAAAACTGTAGCCACCGGCGTCACAACCACGCTAAACTCGACCCCAGTGACGTTGAGATAGTATGGCGATCCTGTCCACGTGAAGTTCGCTTCAAAGAAGTACCTACCAATCCCGGCTAGGTCATTGGTGTCCACAATGATTGAGTAGGTTCCGTCCCCGTTGTCGATGATCCATCTTGCGAATGTCGTGTCATTCACACACAGAATTGACACAGCTGCGTTTGTGATGGGTGACCCTGTTAGATAGTCACTATACTTGACTAAGGCTGTCAAGTTGAATGAATACGAAGCCGGGGGAGTGGAAAGCACAGTCGCTTGAGTGAATCTAGGTCCAATTGATACAAGTGTCGATGTTGTCGCATTTGCATAAAACGGCGACCAATAACCCCAGTAGAACTTGACCTGAATCGGATGATCTGCAACAAGCCCACTTGTCAGCACTGTTGAATTGATGGATATAGTGTACAACGGACCAGAACCTCCAAGAATGTACTGTGATGGAAGGACTTCCGTCCCGGTTCCATGTGTAACTAGCAGAACTGACTTGTTGAGTAGAACTGGAGCTCCGGTGAGAGAATCCGTTATGGAAATCTCGAAGACCACCAGCTCCTTGAAAGGCGTAGTTACAGGAGACTTCGATACGCCGAATGAAACTGACCTGCGAGTGACTTCGACGGTTATGCTGATTGTTCTCTCCTGGTAGAAGGGAGGCCCGGTCCAACTCAATGTTACATCGATTATGTGTGACCCAAAGCCATCCAAAGCTCCTGTATCGACACTTATCTGATATACCCCGTCGGCAAGACTGACCACCCAGAAAGTCACACCCTGAACTAGTGGTTGACTTGCTGTCGAGCTGAAGAGCGATACATCTGCATTCATGATTCCTCTACTCGTCGAGTCATCAATATAGTAGACAGTGAGATTCGCCAAGGTCAGGAAGGGTGCCGGCTGTGGTAGATCTCCAGTAAGCTGAGTTACTCTCGCTGTGACTGTAAGATAGAACGTGTCGGTAGCGTCGGCGCAGAATCTCGCCCCGCCGTATGTCATCGTAGCGTTGACTTGAAAGGTGCCGGTTGACAGAAACGCGGATGTGTTGAGCTTTAGAGTATATGTGCCATCCAAGTTGTCCCAGACTGAATAGAAACCTCCTAGGCTGGAGTCAAGTGTGATTGTTCCTCCACCTATACCAGTATACGGAAGGTCATCAAGATCAAGATATGTGAAGACAATAGTGAGGTTGTCGCTGTGCGGTACTGGTGCATATGAACCGTGTGTGAATTGAGTGTGACGTTCTCTAACTGTGAGTGGAATTACTATGCTTGTCTTGTTCTGGTAGAAGGGACTACCTGACCAAATGATGTCGACCTGGAATGTGTGTGTCCCAGGACTTCCGAATGCGGAAGTGCTTACCTGTATCTTGAAGACAGCAGTAGCGTCACCTTCATAGAACAAGGTGAATGGGTAGCCAGGCGTAGATATCGAGAGACTTGGACTGTCACGTATGTTCTCGGTTGAGAGTACATCTTGATAAGTTAGAGTCAGGTTCACAAAC
Organism: uncultured archaeon; assembly: GCA_964345915.1. Classification (GTDB taxonomy): domain Archaea; phylum Asgardarchaeota; class Thorarchaeia; order Thorarchaeales; family Thorarchaeaceae; genus SMTZ1-83. The sequence goes on along the minus strand of CAYFTD010000122.1, from coordinate 2,909 downwards.
TCATCATAAGGAGTGACTGGCATCGGCGTCCATTCTACAGTCGTCTGACGATATGTGGCATAGACTGTAAGAAGAAGTGTCTGATTCTCATACAGAGGCAAGGCACCTTTCGTCCAATTAAGCCAGATTCTTAGATCACAACCGATGAGCCCACTAAGATAGGTGGTGTTGAATTCAATCCTATACTCTCCAGGATTGCTGATGGCGTTCACCTCTGTTATCATCATTAGGCTCTGAGTCAGCAATTGACCTGATGTCAGAACATCAACGTAGAGATGTACGTTACCTGCATAGGGTCCAGTGCTGTTCACGATACCGTCGACTCCGCCAACGTCCCAATACACGACCGTGAACGAAACGTTCTCTCCATACGGAGTCATCACTGGGCTATCTCCCATGAAGAGCTGCGTTTGAGCGCCCGTGATTCTCACGCTCGTGCTGATTGTCTTATTGTAAAACTTCACAGTTGGTCCAGTCCAGTTGCACAGGATCATCAAATCCTTGTCACCGATTGAACCCCACTGGTCGGCAGATAGCAAGAGGATGTACTCTCCGGGGACGGTTCCATTTGCCCAAGTGAAATCGACCAATGGCAACGTGGAGCTTCTAACTTCAATGTCAACGAAATAGCCGACAGAAGTTCCGTTCTCTATGCCGGCATTTGCATCCGCGTCATAGTAGAAGACCACAATCCGTACATTGCCGGTGTATGGCGTGGGATCTATCGGGTTCACCAGAGAGAATGAAGTGAGGTGTGTCTTCAAAACCACAGTTGTGATAAAGGTGTGATTTTGAGCACCAGGCATTTCGACATCGAACACCACGCTGTAGGTGCCAAGCACATCCGTATCCTCGGAGTATATGGTCACCTCATACTCTCCGGGAGTTCCGGTTTCGATAACCGTATAGTTCTGGTCACCAAGGGAGTGGATGTCAGACCAGTTGCAACTGATAGCCCAAGCAGCTCCAGTGATTGGACTTCCAGAATCTGAATCAGTGTAAGTAATCCTCATCGATGTGATGTACCCGACTGGCAATGACAATAGACTCGTGGACGGAATTGCAGACGTGTGCAATTCTCGGACTTGGATGGACAGAATGACCGTGCGAGTCTCATAGTAGTCCTTACTCGCCGTGAAACTGACAAGGAATGTCTCTAGAGACACTCCAGTTGTGTTCAATTCAACAGTATAGTCCCCTGGTTGTCCCATTACCTGCGTAACCGTATATGGATAGGACCAGTTGGTGGTCAGTTCTGCATCCGCGATACCCTGTGAGTATTGGTCTCGAAAGCTGAAGCTCAGCTGAGCTACGTACCCGCTAGGGACGTCAATTCCGGGAGCATCACTGGAGAAGAGATCTGTGTTGAGGATTGCAACAATCGTGAAAGTGCGAACCAGCGAGTCGTAGTACCCCTTGTTCCATTGGAGCGTTACGTCATACTCTCCATTGCCAACTAGGAGCCCAGTATCAAGTGTAACACTGTATTCGCCTGTACCTAAATCACTGACAACGCCAGAACCAGCTGCCCATGAATAGGTCATTGTTCCACCCGGCAAGAAATCTCCATTGTCTGTGTCATTGACTCTAAGTTGAAGCAGCACCCACGTGCCGTGAACAACAGTGACATTCCAAGAATCTTCTGAGCCAACCGGATACTTGACTGAAACACTTGTGCCGTGACTGATACTGAAGCCTCTTCGGTAGAAACCAAGATTATTGATTGAGCCTCCACCTGACACTGAATCATCCACAAAGGCCTGTACTTCCCACGCACCCACTGAAGCGTTGTAGGCATCGAGGTTCACCATACTCGTGGTGGCGTACCCGGAAGAATCGACCACTGCTTGTTGCTCAATCCAAGTGGCTCCGTCAGGATCGAATACTGTGAAGTATACAGTGTTTCCGGCGTACGAGGAACTTAGCGTGGCCCTGAAACGGGTGCTGTTGTTTGCACGGAACTGTTCAGTATTCAACCATTGGCTCGTATCGTCGTTCCACACTTGGAGATTCGTGATCATGTTTGGTGATGTGCCTTTGACCAGCCAGAACCCATTTTGACTGGTCAGTGTGATATCATACACAGAAACATTGACAGCACCATCCAGCGGATCTCCTAAAGTCCACCCGCTTGTCAGATTGACATGCCGGAAGTCCGGCTCAGCCACCATATACACATCCCTGTTATCAGGGATTGACAGATTGAAGAAGTACTCATTCTCATAACCTTCAGGTACGATGGCGAGGAAATTCGTTTCCCAATCTACATCTGTGGAGTTCCCAACGGAGTATAACGACCCGTTTGTCAATGAGGCAGTGTTATTCTTTGTATAGTCATTGTAGCTCCAAGCATATGCAGTAAGTATAACATCAAAGTCGACGGTGATGCGTCGGTTGGGATCTGGAGTCGCAGGTATTGGTGTCCATGAGAAGTCAGCGTATGCGGTTCCCTTCATCTCATTGATTCCCACTGGAAATCTCAGTTGACCTTGTCCAGGAGTTGAGCCTTGGACATCTATGTCGTTTATCTTCAGATTCACTTGGCCCGGGGTCACCTTGGATTTGATGTAGATCTCAATGTTGTCAAGGCGTCCTTCTGGGTCTCTGTTTCTACCATACCGGACATCGTCAACTGAACGGAGACCGGCCCATATTTCGGCGTTCTGGAAATCGGTGATTGAAGTGTCTACTTCCACTATTCCAGTTGAGTACCATACAGAGTCCTGTTGGATCTCATTGAACTGAATTGACCAGAAATAGTCAGGATCCCGTTCGCCGTCATCGTCTGGATCCTTATCTGGGTCTCCTAGTGAAACGAACAACTCAAAGTAGCCAGTTAGTGTTCCGGGCAAAGGCGGAAACCTGGCGTAGTAATCAAGACTCAAACCAACCCATACTATCTCACCAAG
>CAYFTD010000121.1:0-3253 GCA_964345915.1 uncultured archaeon | reverse complement strand
CGTTCCAGACTTCTTTCTTATGAGATTCTCAGTTGAAATCTGGGCTCGGGTCAAAGGCTGTTTGCCTATGTTCTTGCGAAGTCTCTTTAGCAACCACTTGACCGTATCACTATGGACGTAACCGGTGTCCGCGGCGACAGCGATTCTGTGCGCAAAGATGCAGTTGTGACCAAGAATCCCGTACTCAATTACCGCATTGGCAAAGAGGTCCTTGTGTTTCGTCAGGCTTGTTGGTTCGGTCAATCTATCCATGTTGATATCTACACGGAATCCGTCTGGCTGCTTCTTCGGAACCTTTCTTACTAGATACTCGGTCAAGTGCCACAATGTAGCTTCGTATGGAAGCTTGAAGTCAAAATGAGGGAGTTCAAAGAGGAGCGATATCGGCATAATGAACGCATGTCCTAGGTTGTCAGGGTCTTCTGCACCTAGAGATGCTGTCATCCTTAGAAGTCTAGTCGGATCATCTGTGCTACCCAGCTGAATGGCAGCTCTCAAAGCCCCGATTTGAAACTGCTCTCTGACTGACTGTGCGTAGTCACGCATTGTGCTATCCAGAGAACCGAGTTGAGTACTCACTTTGTACCTTGGACCCTTATCTCTGGCCCAATGATCTATGACTGCCAAATGGAGAGCCATTCTCTCGAAGAGGGCTCTCTGGAGTGGCTCTCTGAGTCCATCGGGCACTCTCATCGATGGACTCTCAGGCTCTTCTGCAAGGAGGTCTGGATTGTGCCCGAGTTCCTCTATCATCCGATGAACTGAGTAGGTCATAATTGTGGAGTGAGGTGTGTCAAAAGTGCGTTGTTCATGCCAAGCGGCGGCGTGCATTAATATGGCCCAAATTGCCGAAGGCTTGGTGTTTGATATCATATAACTGGCTTTTGATAGTGCATCATGTCCGTTACCCTCCAGACAGGACTGAAAGAGTGTCATGCGTGATCGCCTCACCAGAACTCTGTTTCACACATCAAGCTCTGAAGTATCTTAACCTTTCAGGAACACGATTCCATCAAAAGGACTCTTGCGCTGTGCCGTGATATTGGACCATGAGCTGGTCACTACGAAACTATGAATGACTCACGACACATTGTGCACATTATGGTTTCTCCCTTTATCCCAATGCGATTCAGATCACTCCTGCAATACGGGCACACATTAATCGTCTTAGGTGGTGGGCCGGTCCCTGTTCCTAGAATGAAGTCCCCAGCATCATGGTCGATTCTACCGGACAACTCTCGACCATCTAACAGGTCACTCAATATGTGGCTCACGTTCATGGCGCTGACACCGGCATCCTGTGCGATACGCTCTATCGGGATTCGGCGCATGGCCTGAACCGTCTTTTTCACTGCGGTCACAGGGTCTGTCATTGCTGGCTTGGAAGGAGGTGGAGACTTTAGAGCTTCACGTGCTTCTGCTAGGTCCGTTGGTACGCCTCCCGCTGCAAGAAGATTCGACCTCAGCTCTGCTATTCTCTGATTGTATTGATTCTCTGAAACCAGACCACGCATATAATCAAGATTCAGGTCCTTGATGGCTGTCTCGATTCTCTTGATCTCCTCGGGATCACTCATGAGTTCCAGGTCTCCAATGGGGGTGTCTACCACTGGTAGTAACTCGCCAATATAAGCGGAGCGTCATTGAATACCTCTTCGCTCTAGTTCATATCTTGCTGCGAGAAGTAGCACAACTATGAGTCTTCAGAACCAAGGAGGGCACTTTGAGTCTACAGGCGCACTCCTTCAGGAAGTTCATCGAGCAAGAGTCCTTCTGCCTCCGCCTTATTCACTGCATTGAGGGCCTTTCTTCCTCCTATGTTCTCTAATGCTCCAGCTACCGTCTGTCTTACAAAGAGCGACTCATCATGCAGAGCATCTATCAGAGAATCAATGGCTGCCTTGTCCTGCCGCTCACCTAGTTGCACTGCAGCGTAGATACGAACCATGTATCTTGAGTCGCTGAGGCAACCAATAAGGTGAGATGTAGCTCTTGGATCATTGATCTGACCCAGACGATCAATAGCGCCAAGGGAGATCTGTTCATCATCACTCCGGAGCTCCACCAGCAACTCATCAATCATGGGGGAGGCCTTTGTTGGCTTTCGTTTCGTTTTCTGTCTTACAGTGGTTGTTCTCCTCTTCTTTGCAGCCTTCTTTGGCGCAGCAGTCTTCTTTGACTTGGCGTTTGGTTTCTTCGCTCGAGCTTTGACAGATTTCTTCTTCTTAGAGGTGTTCTTAGTGTCTTTCTTAGTTTCTGAGGACTCTCTCCTCTTCTTTGGCCTACTGGTCTTCCTCGATCTTCCGGAGGTCTTAGACACTATTCTGACTCTCCACGAATGGCCAATTGAGCTGCTCACTAGTCCAATCTGTCCGTATTAATGGTTTTCACCAAGCCTACCACAACAAAAACAACTTAACGCACTCCAGAGCGCCCCCTATTGAGGAACATCTCAGGATGCATGAGTATTCAGCAGCATGCTCAATTGTCGATGCTGCCCTTCAAGCCGCAAAGAACCACAGTATCAAGAAGATCACTAAGGTCAACGTAGAGGTGGGTGAGTTCACCTTCTTAATACCAGAACAACTCGAGTTCAACTTTGAGATTGCAAGCCAGAAGACGATGCTTGAGGGTGCTAAGCTGAACATCACGCTGATACCGGGACAGATAAGGTGCATCGACTGTGGATTCGAGGGTGATGCCCGGGGCGAGGAAGATCTACCACCACAGGTTGCCATGTTTGCGCCGATGAAGTGTCCAAATTGTGGCAGCAGTGCAACAACCATAACTGGTGGCAAGGACTTTGTCATAAGTAATATTGAGGTAGAGATGGCTATCTCCTAATGTGACCTGTCCTGAGAATCAGAAGAGTCTAGATGAGAACGGCATTGAGAATGCCATCTTGTCCGGGCCGACTAGTGACCATGGCACGACCCTTGGCAGTCTTGATTATGGTACCTCGAGTGATGACTTTTCGTCGCTGGTAGTCCATATTGGCTGGATTTGTTTCCACATCCTGAATCTCTACACGAAACGTCTGGTTCTTCTTCGGGTCTGTGACATTCACCATGGTGACCCGAAGCGCGGGCACCTTCCGATTATTGCCCTTGCTCACAATGGTCTTTCTCTTGGTGTCACCCATAACGGTTTCAGTTGGAGTACGGCCTAGTTCGTACTTTCTCTTGCTCCGGAAACGCTTCAGTCGCGCTCCGCTCTCCGTTCGGGTTGATCTTCTGTGCCAGACACCCATTTC
>CAYFTD010000120.1:0-6259 GCA_964345915.1 uncultured archaeon | reverse complement strand
GATGCACAGTCAATCATGGACATCCTGAGAGCGGAATCCAAACTGTTTGAGATTCAGCGAGGGCGGCCCATGAGGGTGAAAGCCTTGACGCGTCTTCTGAGCAACATCATGTTCCAAGGGCGTGGGCTGTACATGCTGCAATGTGTCGTAGGAGGCCTCGATGATGATGGTCCGCAGGTCTATTACAACGATTTCATTGGCTCCGTACTCTCAGACAAGTACGTAGCTACCGGATCGGGTTCACCTGTGGCACTAGGTGTTCTTGAGGCGGACTATGCTGACGACCTCCCAAAGCAGAAAGCTATAGAGTTGGCCGTGCGTGCAATCGGCTCGGCAATTGAGAGAGATGCTGCCACCGGCAACTCAATCCTTGTCAGCGTCATTGACAAGGATGGCTATCAGGAAGTACCCAAAGAAAAGATCCTGAAGATTTGGAAGAAGTAGTGACAGGTTTCGTGAGCTCGCCACATGCGAGCAACGCTGGTAGACCAGTGTCCTCCTTCGGGTTCATCGTACCATGAAGACCCGGGGAGGGTTTGAAGGGCCAACGGCCAATGAAGTGACACTAGATGACTTCTGCGAAAGACACAGAACATGTTGACATCCGAGATACCGTCAAGAAAGCAATGCCACGCTCGGCAGCGGTCACGTCAGTCGAGTATGAGGGGCCTGAGATAGCTATCTATTCCAAGGCACCAAAGATACTCCTAGACGATGGAGACAAGATCAAGGCCTTGGCTAGGAAGATGAGAAAACGGATTGTGGTCAGGTCCGCACCAGAAGTGAGATTATCCCTTGAAGATGCTGAGAAGACTGTACGAGAACTCGTACCCACTGATGCAGAGATAACTTCAATCGACTTCGATGTATCTAGGGGAGAAGTCATCATCGAAGCACAGAAACCAGGTCTCGTGATTGGAAGGAGTGGTACAACTCTCAGGGAGATCACAAGACAGACCTTTTGGCGGCCAAGTGTCATGAGAACGCCGCCAATTGAGAGTAAGCTCATCAAGCAGATACGATACATCGTTCAATCAGAGGCTGCATATCGAAACAGAGTGTTTCGTGACATCGGCCGTAGAATACACCGCAATACGCTGCTGAACAACGGCTGGATCAGACTCACGGCCTTAGGCGGATTCAAAGAGGTTGGACGTCAAGCAATGTTCCTTCAGACCTCCGAGAGCAATATACTGATTGAATGCGGCGTGAATGTAGGCACGCCAACAAAGGCATTCCCACGTCTTGACATGCCAGAGTTCAACATCGACGAGCTGGATGCTGTCATTACTACTCACGCACACCTTGACCACTGTGGAATGGTTCCTTTCCTCTTCAAATACGGGTATAGAGGCCCCGTCTATATGACAGCACCAACGCTGAATCTCGCAACACTTCTTCAGCTCGACTACTTGGATGTGGCAGAGAGAGAAGGCAAGCTCAGACCTTATCGTGACAGGGACGTGAAGGAGTCGATTCTTCACACGGTGACGTTGAACTATGGCGAGGTCACGGACATCGCTCCCGATGTACGACTCACGCTACACAATGCCGGTCACATTCTAGGGTCGGCGATCGTGCACCTTCACATCGGTGATGGACAGTATAATCTCGCTTACACTGGTGACTTCAAGTTCGGAAGAACGAGGCTTCTTGAGCCTGCGACCTTCACTTTCCCACGCCTTGAGACCCTGATTGTTGAGAGCACCTATGGTCACCCAACGGACAAGATGCCACCACGGCAGGAGGTAGAACGGAGATTCGCCTCTGTAATCAAGAGAACAATCGAACGTGGCGGCAAGATTCTCATCCCAGTCCTTGCTGTAGGTCGAGCACAGGAGATCATGCTCGTTCTGGAAGACCTAGTAACCAAGAACCGGATTCCTAGGATACCAATCTACATTGAAGGGATGATTGCTCAAGCGACGGCGATACACACAACACATCCAGAGGCACTTAGTAAGAAGATTCGTGAGATGATATTCCACCAAGGAGTGAACCCCTTCCTTAACGAGATCTTTGTGCAAGTGGACAGTCCCGAACAGCGTGAGGAGATAGTAGAAGGAGAACCATGTGTCATCATGGCAACCTCAGGCATGCTAGCAGGAGGTCCAAGTGTTGAATACTTCAGACTTCTCGCCCCCGATGAGAAGAACACGTTATGTTTCGTGAGCTACCAGGGTGAGGGTACACTAGGACGTCGGATTCAGAAGGGCTGGAAAGAAATCCAGATGCGTAATCGGGAAGGCAAGTTCAGTGTGGTCCCGATCAACATGCAGGTTCAGACAACAGAAGGATTCTCAGGCCACTCCGACAGAAAACAGATTCTGAACTTTGTCAAACGCGTAAACCCCGCACCAGAGCGCGTCTTGACGTGCCACGGAGAAGCCACAAAATGCTTGAATCTTGCATCCACGATTCACAAGGCCTTGAACATAGACACGAAGGCCCTGACAGTCACTGAAAGCATCAAACTTCGGTAGGTAGTGGAGTCGACCTCATAGTCGCACAAATGATGGGGCGACAATTACACAGTTATCATTGACTAGTGCTATATCAGCCTGGTAACTGCGCGTTTCTCCCCGAATTCTTTCGATGATGCGCTTCAACTCTAGATGGGTCTGTTCTTTTCCGTCATTGAGTCGAGATATGTCTAGTAGGACGATGTTCCCCTCTCGAATCTGATTGACAACATAGGGAACGTCCTCTAGAGTTTCCAATCGTTTCGACCTCACGAATATGGCTTCTAGCTCCTCCAGTCTTCTGAGCTCACGTGTGGGACTAGGTTTGACTGCATCAACAGCAGGCGAGAAGATTCCAAGGCCTGAGTACTTGGATACAGCTTTTGGCTTGGACGCAGAATCGTCATCCTTGCTCCTGAGTCGGGATAGAAATTTCAACCAGATTCACCTCTAGTTTGACCCAGTTGTAAATACTAAGAAAAGACCGAGTATTATCAAAGTGGCACAACTGTGGGGAACTTTTATACCGGCTCTCGGCATCGACGAGTAACAGTGATGTCGGCCCGGAGCAGGAAGAACGAGAGCCTATCAGAGCTTCAGCAGCAACTAAAGGCACTTGGTAATAGATATGCTGTGGAGATCCTTCAAGTATTGAGCCCAAAGACAGGAGAGATCATCACTAGCGTGGGATGGGATGGCATAGTTGATGGTCTACTCGAGCTCCAAGGAATGAGAAGACCTGAGAGCAGACCAGGCAGGGAGAAGACTCAGGAGGAGGCAGAATACGAGAAGCTGCGCAAGAGGTTCGTGTCTGGTGGAACACTGTATGAAACAATGAACAAACTGATTCAGGTCGAGTTCGTGACTGCTCACGGTGAGAGAGGAAGGAAGAATCGCAAGTTCACGATAACTCATGATGGACGTCTGGCACTTACGGCGATTGGCGGGATGCGTGGACCGACGGCCGCAGATACGGAGATTCGGAGAGCCGCTAAGACACTGTTGAAGCACAAGAACTTCACACGATTGTTGCCTGCTCAGGAGAAGTTCTTGAGGGAAGTTGGCGAGGTCGAAGGGAACCTAGTGATTCAGATGCCTCCAGGATCAGGAAAGACCTTCCTTGCCATGATTGTGATTCTGATTCGTCTTCAACGGGGAATCAAATGCCTCTATTTGACACCATACACTTCATTGAACACCCAGGTGATTGACGAGTATGCTGAGCTTTTCGAGAAGATGGGATACGGCGTAGTTAGGCATGACGGAAGACATCGAGCTACTGAGGCCGAACTAGGGAGTGCATCTCTCGTAGTAGGTGTCTTGGAGTCTGTCCTGTCATCTGTTCTACAGAGGAAGGCCTGGACAGAAGAAATCGGCCTCGCGATAGTAGACGAACTCACAGAGCTGGACTCAGCATTGATACGCAAAGAACCTCAGAGTCTGGGGACAGACAGAAGCACGAAGCTGGATTGCCTCATAACCCAACTCATTCAGAGTACTCAGATAATCACCTTGTCCTCAAGGTTCGGCCAGACAGAAGAAGTGGCAAGGTGGCTGGATGCCCAAGTGTTCCGACCAAGAGTACGACTAGCACCGGATGAATTCATTGTCACAAAGGATGATGACCTTGCTATCATTCAGAGTAGTGACGGTACACAATATGCTCGAACATCGAATGAAGACTTGCTCGATGCTATACTAGAACACATGGGTGAGTATCAGGAGAACTCAGCTCTCATCGTCGTGGGAACACGAGATACGGCTGAGGGAATAGCATCTGATCTGGCAATGACTCACCCCAGACACATCTCAAAGGATATTGTATCAATGATTCTCGGCCCGCAGAAGGGATTGCCAGTTACGGCCCGACTTGAGAAGCCGCTCATTAGCGGCGTGGCATTTCATCATGCAGGTCTCGACGCCGCAGTCCGCGAGAGGTTAGAGAGGAGCATAAAAATCGGTGCTGTGAAGACAGTGGTTTCTACCACCGGAATCACGTCGGGCATGAGTTTTCCATTTGACTGTGTGATAATCTTGTTTGGTTCTGGGATGTATTTCTCTATGGCGAGATCTAGATATCTACAGATAGCCGGCCGCATTGGTGAATACTACCTGGCTCGAAATGGTGGCCGCGTGTATCTAGCGTACGATGGGCCGACCATGCAGTTTAGAAGTTTGGATGAGTTAGAAGAAGTACTACTCCATCGTCCTCTTGAGCCGCTCCGACCTGGAGAACTCCATCCTTCGCTTGTTGCAAGTCTTTTGATGAAGGAGGCAGTAAGAGGAAGGGGCTTCACTCAAGAGACTGCTGAAGCAAGATTCCTCAAGCTGGCTGAGAACACATTCAGAGGTTCGGTAGATACCAAATACAGAGAGCATATGAAACAGATGTTCTTGGGACTCTTTCAGTGGTTGGTGAAGAACGCAGTTCTGGAGAGGAGTGACAGGAAATTCAGAATCAGCAAAGAGGCAAAGGCAGCAGTTTCTTCCGGTATCAACATAATCGAGTACGTTGCCATTCAGGATTCACTCTCATCACTACAGCCCAATTCAGATGAATCCGAGCTTGTTGATCTTCTTCTGAGATTCAGCCTGCCTCAGACTATCAGACCTAGGGCCCTGATTCCAACTGACATAGAACTGAGTCTTGCCAATCTTGACTCTCCGGATCAACGATATCGAGAGTTCAAGTATGGGCGTGACCATTTCAAGAAACTAGTACTCCAGGGTTGGTTAGATGAGATGAGCGTCGAGGACGCAATTGAGCATTCAGAGGCAATTTCAAGAGAGGCTCTTGAAGGCAGACGTCCTGTCAGCAGTGACATTGGAGAAGGGGACCTTGAGGCACTTGTAGGAATATGCAGCAACATTGCATGGAGTATCTGTGGTTTCTTGAAAGCAATGAAACGTCGGGGTCTATCTCGTCGTTTCGAAGCGTTCAGCAGGCAACTGAGGCACGGCGTCAGGATGGACCTTGCGACGACTGACCTATTTGATTTGAACATTCCCGTGAAGGATGATGCGGCGTCAAGATGCTTGTCAAGATTAGAGGCTAGAACTCTGTTTCACAGGGGATATAGATCTGTCAACGAGATTGTAAGAAAGGACATTGATGCCAAGAAACCAGGATTCGCCAGAAACCGCTTTGCCAGAAACTCAGGACTCGAACTGGAAACAGCCAAGGAGATATACAAAGCGGCACTGAACCATGTCAAGTCGAGGCTCGATAAGAGCTAGGCCTGGCTCTTTCCGAAGTCCCATAAGGCATCATTAACGTGATGCTTTGACATTATGACCTTCCCACTGGTGGCTGCTCGGATTTCCTCCGAGGACATCTTAGAGATTCCGACCGCCAACGGCTTGCCGTGTCGTTCATCGATAATTGCGACAACTGAGCCCTGGGCAATCCCATCTTGAATCTTCGTGACCCCAGGCCGCATTATGTCAGCCCCGTTCACAACAAATCTGACTGCTCCCATATCAACAGTGACCGTGGGAACTGTGACAATATTGTCTAGGAGGGAATGAAGTGTAGGAATCAGCTTCCCTTCCTCCTCGAAGAAGAGTATCCTTCCTTCATGCAGAAGAATGAGCGTGCCATCATCAAGGACCCCCTCCTCAAGTCTTGCCTTTGCATCAAAGCCCACTGCCTGTGCGCCGAGGTCTCTCTCGATTCGTTCCATGTACTCCTTCTGACCCCGCTTCTTCAACAGATGACGACGTTTGATACGGTCTATCTTTGGCATTTTGCAGACAGAGAGTATCTCTCCTTTTCAAGGCTACGAAACGTGTTCATC
>CAYFTD010000119.1:0-2078 GCA_964345915.1 uncultured archaeon | reverse complement strand
TCTTCAGCCATGAAGGGCTCTGCTCTTCCTCTAAGTGCTCCCATGGAGACGAGAAACAGTGGGACAATCAGACTCCTGAACGACCTTAACCGCTCCACAAGATCGATTGTGAGATCGAGATCTCTATCGGTCTCTCCTGGCAAGCCAAAAATCAGGGTTGCGGCGGGAATCCAGCTACTCCTAGACAGTATGTCAAACGCTTCCACAACAACGTCAGACCATTCCTCAGGTCTGAAGGGCTTGCACTTTCCGGACATGTGCATCTTCATGAGTTTTGGGCTGCCAGTTTCGATGCCTGTCTGGCCGCCGAGCCAGATCTCGCGTTTTTTCAGACACAGAATATTTGAGATTTCTTCGACAACCTCTGGTGCGGCAGCAACTGAGGAGAGCGAGAAGTGGCTTATTGAGGCTCCCTCAACGCCGGGATAATTGCACACGGTTCTGAAGAGAGCTATCACCGCCTCCGCGTTTATCTCTGTTCCCTTCGCCTTGTATCGCAGCACATCTTCAGCGTGTAGCAACGGCTGCCTTCCAGCTCTGAGGTTTACTTCAACCTCCGCTAGTATATGATTGAGAGGAAGGCAACGATACTGCTGGAGCGTTGGAACACAGAACTTGCATCCTCTTCCGCACCCTCGGGCGATTTCGATCACACCACATATGGTCGGCCTCTTGATTGTCGGTATCTCTTCTTTAGGTACAACCTCGCCTTGTACTAATTCTGGGAGTTCTTCACGGTTCACAGCCTTCTCGAAGATGTGTCCCGCAATCTTCTCACCTTCCCCGATGATGACGCAGTCTATACCCAACTCCTCTCGAATCTTTCGGTCTTCCAGCTGCCATGCGCCGGGGCCACCAACCACGATTTTGGGCTTGAATCTCTGTATGGCGTGGTGACTCAACAACTCCTTGAACTTTATGGCCATATATGCCTCTTCACCCAAGAGCTGCGAGAATGAGGATGTAGCTGGGCCTATCCCTAAGGGATCGGTCTCCGAGACCGCTACGACCTTTGTCTCCGGTCCCACGAGTTTCTCAAGATGCTCAGGATGGGCAACAATAATGTCGTCCCTGTCGAAGCCGTAGTCGAGGAGAGCAGCTTCTATCTTCCTTAGCCCGCATGGCGCATACGTTACAGATCCATCATCGTTCACCTCCACAGAAGGGGAGAGGAGGGAAAAGTATAGGCGGTCTGGCATCAGTCCACTTGGCACGCACGCTGTGAAGCCAAAGAAGAGTCCGCCGTGGTACTCGCTCATCAGAGTACGGTCGGCGGTCAGGACGATCTTATACCCATTTTTTGTCATTGCATCCTCGCGTATTATGCTTTTATCGCTAGTCGACCTTAAGATTTTCGAACGAGAACCCCATTTCCTTCCTTCAGAAGACGATCCCCCGAGTATCTCCACAATTCATAAGGTATATATGAAAGCTGCTAGACGAGTAGGGCGAGGGAGCATGATGACACTTGAGATAACCCGCCGGAAGATGCGAGAGCGTACACTTAATCAATTCAAACACATTAAAACCTGCGTTCTTGCAAGAGAACTCTGCATGCTCATGCGAGCGAACCGTGTAGCGCTTGCCAAGGAAGACGCCCACACATGCTGCTCATTCATAGCGAAACTTTGCAAGGAGGCTGGATGCGATGAACCTAGTGAACTGTGCAGCAAAGCCGCTGAGGCTGTATTAGGAAGCGAAGAAGAGTACTTGAAGATTTGTGCTGAAAGCTGTAGAAAGTGCACGGAATCCCGACAGCCCAAAAGAGTAAGGCCTGAAAATCAAGTGCAGTACGTTGCATGAAATACAACTAGTGGGCGTTATTTGAGCTGTGCGTCTGTGGTCGATTTTTTTCGCTTTGTGCCCATATCATAAATAGACTTTCTGTGTTGGCTGCTAGTGTATGCAGTTGCACGTCTAGGTCCTCTGGACGAGACCAATAGACTCTTAATACTTTAAGTGGTGGGGTCGCGGGGATTTGAACCCCGGACCTCGCACGCCCCAGGCGCGAATCTTAGACCATGCTAGACCACGACCCCAGCTGAGGCAAAACAATCAATACGTTATTCGGACTTAAA
>CAYFTD010000118.1:0-5262 GCA_964345915.1 uncultured archaeon | reverse complement strand
ACGTCAAAGCCCCAGTACTCTTCCACCTCGTCTCGAGTAGCCACCTTCAACCTGATCTTGGGACCTGTCCTGACCACACGAAAGAGAGTTGTTTCGCGCTCACTCACTTCCTCCGGATGATCTACAAGCTTCTCAATTCCAATGTCGATCTTTCCCTTTCGAACCTGAATTCCCCACCTGTATGTGCCTTCGATCAAGTCCCCAGAGATCGAATCCAGAGGATGGCTCAGGGTTCTGAGAGGCGGTAGGAGACCAGCATACTTCAGAGATGGAGACATAGGAAACACTCTCTTGCGTAAGTACTGTGGAGTGTCCATGAACTCAAGAAGTCTAACTAGCAGGTCTATGTCCTTCTTCCGACTTGCTTGGACGCGGCCGGTCTTGTAGACTACCACTCGATCCACCCGAAACACAGCTAGTGCTCTAGCCAAAGTACCGACTTTGGCAGTCTTCTGACGAAGGTCGGAGCAGTCAGTTAGTGAAGTGTCAGGGATTGCGACTTGAATTCCCAATCTGAGCCCTCCTAGAGATCAAGGGTGAACCATAGATTCGTGTCCTCCGACGTGTGCTCAATCTTCATGTCCGCGTACGTCATTGCCTTTACCTCAGTCCGAGTTTCATGACGATCAAGGTCTATTTCCTCTCCCCAGACACGACCCTTGAGCGTGAAGCCCTCGGAGCTCTCAGATATCTCCAGTATCTCGAACTTTGAGTAGAACTCAACATTGATGTCGACAAGCGCAAGGAGCCTGCCGACCCATTCTACTAGCAGCTCCTCAAGATCGATTCCCTGAACGCTGACGTCAATCGGGTTCTTGGGTCGAACTGTCGAAGTACCTACAATGACCTCAAATGTGGCTAGAGCCGCCTCTTCAAAAGCACTCTCGATTGTTGGAGCCCAGCACTCGATAGTTATGTCAGCGGTATGCTCGTGATATCTAAAGCCACGTCCGGACATCTTTCTCTTCCAACAGCCAACCTCTACAAGAAGCTTAAAAGGCGTTTCCAACGGAATGCATCCGTCTGGGCCTTATACAGAATCACGCCGAGGTAGCCAAGCCCGGATTAAGGCGCTGGTCTTGAAAACCAGTGTGCTATGCACTCAGGAGTTCAAATCTCCTCCTCGGCGCCACTTCTAATTGGTCAGAAACACCATCAAGGCCAGGACGAAGTAGTAGATCTGATAGGAGCTAACCATAAATCTCTCAATCAGACCGAAATACGCACTTTTCGCAGTGAATGCTGATACAATCACAAGAATCAGTGAAACTATCGCAGTAATCAGTGAGAATGTTGCAAAAGCACTCCATCCCGCCACTGATTCTAATCGAAACCACATTGCCACCATGCCGGCGGTTGCCAGAATCCCTGATATCGCAATTAGAATCAGATGCAACTTCCCTCTGGTGGAAATGATCTTACCACCTGCATCAAGTGGGAAGAATAGAGCAACAAGCACTCCTAAGAGCCCACTGATCACGAACAAGACGGGCCCAAGTATGGAGCCCTCTCCATTATTCACTCCCCAATGCAGTCCAGCATAGAAGACGAACAAGAGAAGGCTAGACGTAATAATGAGCTTGTCAAACAGCTTCTTGTTAGGAGCGTCAACAGCCATCAGTGAGCTAACATCATCTCGAATGTGACTGTACTCCGGCTGAATGATTCCTCCAAGTATCCACATCAGAGTGTATATGATTGGACTAAGCATTCCACAGATTGCGAGAAGTTGGAAGAGGTTTATGATTTCTACGCACCTCGTTGTGTCAGGCTTGAAAGAAGGCCATATCAGGCGTCTAGATTCTCAATAACAGTGGCAACACCCTGTCCACCACCGATACAAGCATTGGCGACTCCGTATTTTGCCTTCTTGTCTTTGAGTACTCTTGCCAGCGTGCCAGTCAACCTGATCATGGTTGCACCCAATGGGTGCCCGATGGCAATTGATCCCCCCATGACATTCACCTTCTCCTCGGGAATCTTCAGCTTGTCCATGCAGTTGAGAGCTACAATACTAAATGCCTCGTTTATCTCCCAGTAGTCAATGTCCTTGACACTCAGCCCCGCGTGCTTGAGGGCCATGTTGGACGCAGGCACAGGTCCACGGCCCATGACTTCGGGGTCAACTCCCACCCACCCCATGGAAACAATTCGTGCCATGGGTTCCAAACCTCTTGTTTCTGCCTCCTTGGCCTCCATCAGAACAGCGGCAGTGGCACCTGCATTGAGTGGTGATGCATTACCTGCTGTAATCACGCCCTCATCTGTCCCTTCTCGTTTGATGTATCCCTCTTTTCCACCGTTCTTCTCAAGATAGTAAGGTGTGGATACTCTTGGCAGGGTTGAAACCTTTTCAAGTGTTGAAGGTCTGGCACTCAGATCCCTATCGACCAGCATGGGTTCATCAGTATTACCCGGTGCGTGCCCCTCTAGAGGTATGATCTCCTCTTTGAACCACCCATTTTCCTGATTCTTGACTGTCAGATTGTGACTACGCACTCCGAATTTATCCATGTCCTCCTTGGTGAACGTGGGAACCTCCTCCTCGTAGAGCTTCTGAGCAGTCTGTAGCATGTTGAATACAGTCGGAACATCCAAGTCCGGCCTGTAAAACTCCGAGTCCTCATCACCAATGGAGAGGTTGGGCTCGAGCCCTCTTCCCCTCACCCTAGTCATATGCTCAAAACCCGTCGACAGTACTGTTGTACTGTACCCGGTCATGATTTCCATGATGCCAATGTGCATTCCAGTACCTGCGGATCCGCACTGGCGGTCGATGGAGATGGATGGTACGTGATGCGGGAACCCTGTGAGGAAAGCGAGTACCTTTCCCCCATAGGTCCAGTTCTCAAGGACTCCCGAGGCCACACCGACTGTAATCTCATCGATGTCCTTCTTCTCAATTCCCTTGCCTGCCAGTGATCCGTCAAAGAACTTCTTTAACAGCCGCGCTAGAAGCTCATCTCCCCTGACTTCGCCAAACACATCAGTTTCTGGTTTGTGAGGACGAGACCGTGAGAATGGAGTTCGCGCATAATCAACTAGCCACACTTCTTTCATTTCTCTCATGCTCTATTCTGTAACAGGCCGTAGTTTTAATTCTTCAGAACGTTGCAGAGGTCGTCTTTAGAACACGTGTTCTAAAGCCTCTTCTCGAGATAGGGACCTGTGTCACTGAATCCAAGAGAACGATAGTACTCCTTGACTCCAATCCCACTATTCACAACAAGTCTATTGACTTCGAACTCCTCAAGTCCAATCCGTTCTGCTTCTGAGAGCATACGTTCTCCAAGACCAAGATGCTGCCACGCATCAGGGTTTCTCTCACCAATCTCGACAACAGGTCCGTACACCCGAAGCTCTCTGATAATACCGCATGGGCTCTGTTTGATCTCTGGACGATGAGCATCATCACTGGGCATACGAAGTCTGAGAAATCCAAAGATTACGTCTGATTCTCGCTCTTCAAAAGAGAGAAAGACCTCTAGTCCATCTGCGGCTTTGTAGTTGCGGCGGACCAACTCGATGTGTTCATAGTCTATCTTCTTCCCGGTCCGCATCTGGTAATGGCCTATCTCCCTATATCGGATGGTTGGATTCCGCAGACCCTTCTCCCGCATTCGATGATGAACGAGCTCTCGAAGGTTGCCTTTACTGAGTCCGGCCTCAATCTGATGGAGTGGAATGTCTCTCTGCATTCTCTGGATGCGTACGTACTCGGGCATCTCATTGACTGCGTCAGAAACGAGTTCGACAACCTGCTCATCAGAATAGGGGCTATAGGAACCCTGCTTCCACCACTCGAATAACTCGGTGTTCTTCACCACAAGCGTGGGATAGATCTTCAGCATGTCAGGCTGGAGTCTAGAATCAGTGAACAGCGTCCGAAAGTCTTGGAGGTCTGAATCCGGACTGTTTCCTGGTAGACCGGGCATCATATGGTAGCATACTTTCAGTCCACTGTCTCTGAGAGTCTTCGTGGCTTGGACAGTCTGCTCGAGCAGATGGCCTCTCTGAACACGCTCCAGGACCTCATCTGAGAGTGTTTGAACACCAATCTCCACTCGGGTCGCGCCCATCCTCAGCATTTCATCAACGCTATCAGCGGTCACCCAATCTGGCCGAGTTTCGAATGTGAGCCCCACATTACGGACCTCAGCAGTTTCGTTCCTCTTCCGAGATTCAGCTGGGGTATCACTGATTGCCCCATTCATTGCATCAAAACAGCTCTTGACAAATGACTCTCTATAGGCTGGGTCCTTCGAGCACCAGTCACCACCCATGACTATCAGTTCGACCTTCTGGATAGAATGCCCAATTGTGTCTAGCTGATTGAGTCTGTTCTCCACCTGCCTGAATGAGTCAAAGTCATGCTGCAGGCCTCTCATAGTTGCAGGTTCATGCCCGGTATAGCTCTGTGGTACTCCTGCGTCAGGTCCACCAGGACAATAGGCACACTTCCCATGAGGGCACTTGTGGGGTTCTGTCATTACTGCTACAACTGCGACACCTGACACTGTACGAACAGGCCGCTTCCGCAATAGAGGCTGGAGTATCTCTAATTCCTCAGGAATCGTGGTTTGGAGGACATCTGCGTTCGTTGGGACCTTTGAAACACGATACTTCGCACAGACTGCGTTCTTAATCCGATTGACCTCCTGTCTATCTAGAGCTCTCTCTGAGCTTAGCAGCGAGTCAATGATCTCCCTGTGCAGAGCATACTCATCAGGACTAGGCATTCTGGTCGAATTGTCCATTAATTGTGGTTAAAAGATGTGCTCTGTTCAGAAAAGGCTGTCATATGCCGTCAGAAAGCACACTCCACAAGGCAATCCTTAAAACATGAAGACCGGTGTGAATACCCTGTTGAAGAGGTTAGACTAATGCCTGGTTCACACGGTTCATTGACAAAGGCCGGGAAGGTTCGTGAGTCGACTCCCAAGGTTCAGGGTCGCGAACGCCATACACCCATTCCTCGTGTACGCAACAAGAGGAACTACGTTAAGAGATTCATTAAGGGGAAGATCACTGGCCAAGCTGGTCGGTAAGTATTTACTGATTGATCTCAGGGTGCGTTATTCCCGCCCAACTTCATTCACACTGTTTCTTCAGGCCCATAGAATCACGGTTGTAGCTACCAAACTCGCTGATTCTCTTGAGGTGTTCTCCTTCAAAGACAGGGCCCTCGACGCATACAAGGTCTCCTGTGGGGTCAAGCGCGCACGTACCACATAGTCCACATCCGCACTTCATGAATCGCTC
>CAYFTD010000117.1:0-5620 GCA_964345915.1 uncultured archaeon | reverse complement strand
GCTCCTTCGTCACCCTCCCACGACTGCAAAAGAGTAAGTTCGTAATCGTTTGGTCCTTTCCTATGCAGACCGTATGAGAAGGTCCTGCTGACCCCATTTCTAGAGGCCCAAACCATGGCGTAGACCATCCTGTCTCGTCCCAAGAGATCTCGCCACAGCTTCAACCTATTGGTGAGTCCGAGTTTCTGATGGGGCACCTCTCTGACATCTTGTAGGTCTATCGCCACAGCATGTTGCTTGCATCTTTGTTCCAAGCGACGCCGTACGTTGTTCAATCTGTCGTCCAAAGGTGTTAGGCTTCTTGTCTTGTTGAATGCTTCTCTAGCCTCAGTGCATTTTCCGCTGTCTAACAGAATTGAAGTGAAGCTGATCCAGACGTTGTAGTCATCCGGAGCGATCTCTGTTGCATCCCGTAGAACCTGTTCGGCTTCTTCCAAACTGCGGTGCTTAGCAAGTACGTATCCGAGATTGACCCAAGCTGCGCCCAGTCCTGGATTGCATTCGATTGCCCTCCGGAACGCATCCTCAGCTAGCCCTTCCATGGTTTCGACCTGAAGATACATCGTGCCGAGATTACACCATATTGGTGCGCTCTCAGGCAGATGCTCCAGAGCCATCCGGAATGTAACCATTGAAGCGGGAACGTTGCCTTGGTCCTGCAGGACCATCCCGAGCGCCAACCAGGCACCTTCGAACGTTGGGTCGGTTTCGACTGCTGCCTGATACTCCTTTTCAGCTTCCTTAAGCCTTCCACTCTGTTCGTGTGAGAAGCCAAGTTTCAGGAGATTCTCAGCTTTCTTTCGCGAATTACTCATGCCCGAAACACCTCCTGGGATCCTTCAGAATCGTTTCCGTTTGGATCATTCATGGTTCGTTCGTAGGAGTCAATGGTCTATCAATAGCTAGACAGGAGGCCGATAACCTAACGTGGGATATCTACAGCCCAAACGTTGCCATATCTGTCTGCTTGGATGAAAGCATTGCATTTCTTGCATGTGAAGTATTGGTATGAGAGGTCACCCAGAGTAACTGTCTTCTCATACTCTAGTTTCTTCTTGCCACATCTGGGACATTTCTCAATGTACGACATTGTTGCCCCTCTAAGTGGAAGCACAATCAGAACGTACTAATAAGTCCCTACGTGCCGCGGCGGTAGGACCATATGGTAACGCAGTTGAACCATACTAAGTCATTCTGAGTCTGAAGATCTCCACTTCTCCCAAGCCTCTTCTCCCCCTGGAATCTTGGAGAGAATCCATCTTGCTTCCCTCAGTCTGAGAGCTTTCCAGTAGCCTTCACGCAGTGCAGCATCATTGGGAAAACGTGCAAGAGCCTCACCGTAAAGATCTGCCGCCTGATCGGTCTTCCCCTGTGACTGTAAGGCAGCCCCTAAGATGTACCAACTGGTTGAGTCATCAGAATTCAGTTCAATTGCTTTCCTTAGAGTTTCTTCAGCTTCTGTGTATTTGTCTTGAAGATGAAGCGAAAAACCAAGCCATTGCTGGAAGAGCGCCTCCTGTGGTTCCAACTCACATGCCATGCGGAGTTTCTCTTCGGCTTCTTGACACCTCTCTTGACCAATCAGAGACAAGCCAAGTTGCCACAAGGAAACTGGGTTCTTGGGCCTTAGATCGCATGCCATCTGAGAACACTGTTCGGCCTTGGAATAATCATCCTGCTGTGCCAACTCCCTGCCGCACAGGACTATGCGCCACCATGGCTCAATGTTACCTGGGTCAAGTCTGGCCGCCATGTAGAATGCCTCACTTGCCTCTAGGTATCTCTCAAGCTGCATTCTGGACTCTCCAAGGTCGAACCACACCAATGCATTGTCAGGGTCCAGTTCTGCGGCTTTCTGATAGGCCTGCTCAGCCTCTGAGAACTTCCCTTGCCTGAGTCTTGCTCTGCCAAGACCTGCCCAGAGAGGTGGACTACGGGGCTGCATATGACAAGCCTTTCGGAGCGCGTCTTCAGCCTCATCGAACTTCCCTAGAAACGCAAGTGACCTTGCTAGGCCGCTCCATGTCATCCAGAATGTGGGATCCATTTTGAGCGATTTCCGATGAAGCTCCACGGCTTCAGCGTGTTTCTCTTGGCTCGTTAAGCAACCGGCCAGTCTCGCCCACGAGCGAGCGTCCTCTGGCCTCAATTCGCACGCCTTTCTGTACGCATGCTCCGCTTGGGCATACTTGCCTTGACGCGATAGCGACCTCCCAAGTCCCCACCATGCCTCTACACTGTTAGCTTCGATCTTTGTTGCCTTTTGGTATGCTTGCTCGGCCTCTGGATGCCTGCCCTGGTTCACCAATGACTCTCCGAGTCTATTCAGTTCCTCTACGTCTTTGGAAGGTGTCACCACTACTCCCCAATAGGATGTACTGCATGCACCAGATATATACTCCACGAACCGTCAATGACAAACTCACATGAGTTCAGCCTGGGTCTTCTTGAGCTCGGTGTATCTTCTTCCCCTGTACTCACGTAATTGTGCGCTGGGGAAGGGAATCACAGAGGTATGGTGCGAATAGTCCCCTGATTCCCATGCCTTTATGACACCTCTGTAGGTCTGACGATTCCAAAGGACGGTTGAAAGCAAACTTCATCGGATTGGCCACAAAGGACGAATAGTGAGTCACGGTTCTATTTCCCACGACCGAGGTCTCTCAACAGTCCTACTACCTTTGTCTTCGTTGTGTTCCCGATGGCGTAGTACGAGGCCGCAATGGAGAACAGGAGGGAGAGAAGAACAAGCAATCCAATCCTTGGGTCAAATAGGATGAATTGAGCTCCCGTGAAGCGCACTGCAATCTCTGAGAGGGCTATTTGTACAAGAAACCCTCCTACCGACCCTACAATCACGCCTGATGCCATGCCACTTGCACTCTCAGCAGTAAGGGTCTTGGCAATCTCCCCTCTCGTCATTCCGAAGGCCGAGAGCATCCCAATCTCTCTTCTTCGTGTTGACGCAATCGACCAGCTGCTGAGAAATGCACTTGCCATTGTGGCGATGAACAGTGCCACCAGAGATGCATCGACGACCAGTTGAATTGAATTGAGGGCAGCAAGGTAATCTGCCTCAACGGCTGACACAAGGACAGGATGAGCACCTGGGAAGGACTCCAGCTCCAAGATTGAAGATTCTGGATCTGTCGACTCAATCAGCATGCCGCCCACGATGAAGGTTTCACCTCGCACAACTTCCCACGTTTCGATTCCTACAATTGAGAAGATGGGATTCACAACGGTGACAACAAAGACAGGAACCGATGAGCTGCATACTCCTACGACGCGAACGTCTACAGCAGACCCGATGTCGATGAAGTCGCCTACATGCGCGTTCAACGTGCGCGCGGCTTGCTCCGAGATGATGCAAGTGTTTGGCTCCTCTATGGACGACACGCCAAGCGTTCTATTCTCCAGCTCAATTAGGCCAAGTGATGCCAACCTCTCAAACCCGTCCGAATCTACGCCCATGATCAGTCCGAACTCTGCACCTGACGGACTGCTCATATCATCAAGACCCTGGTTCATAGGTACGACCATGGTCACATTCTCTATGCTCTCAACGTCCTGCACTATGTCGATCGGAGCAGGAGGATCCATATACATCACGATATTTGCCGCAGTTGTCTGACCACCGATGTTGGCCTTCCAAGACTCTGTAATTGCCACACCCACGTTTGTCGATGCAAAGAACAGAACTGTCACTGCTGCGAATAGATTGAAGACGACTAGACCGCTGAGAGTATTCCGGCGGATGTTCTTTCGGGACAAAGATCGTACAACCTTCGAGGATCCTGCAACTATTGGCTTCACGATTCTTGTAGAATGTGCTAGCCTCGGAGACAGAGCAATGATGACTAAAAGGAAAGCAGGAATGGAAGCTATTCTCAAGAAGTCCTCAGATATAACGTGGAAACTGAATAGGTCAGAAAGAGTCTGGACGACCACGAGTGCTGACAGTACTCCGGCTACGATGCTGATCACAATGTGTATCCGCTTTCTGGTCATGACTGACATTGACCGACTTGCGCCTGAAACAGGCATTGAACCAGAACCCAGGCTAGTCGCAACTGATTCACGAGTAGCCCTCCAAGCTGGAATGTATCCTGCGACTATTGTGAGTGCAATTCCAAGCAAACCTGCACCGATGAGGCTCCATAGGTCGGTAACGTAGAGGATATCCAGGAACCGAGATGACGGCGAGATTGCAGATATATTGAGAACGAGTAAGATGAAGTCTAGGACGATAGCGCCCAGGACAACCCCAATTATCCCTCCGATGACAGCGCCAATGATTCCTATCGCTCCCACCTCAGCCAATAGGAGAGAGAGAACATTTCGCCTAGACGCCCCAAAGGCCAAGACAACGCCAGTTTCATGTCTGCGCTCTCCAAAGACCATTGCAAAGGCCGAAAACACTCTGAATATCGCTATGAAGCATGCGGCGAAGACGAGAGCCAAAAGAATCGCCCGTGCCTGTGAAAGGAAGAGTGTGGCACGCTCCAGGGGGTATATCTTCAGGTTCGTGAGCACGTAGTCATCACCGAACATGAACTGGATTCGGTCAGCAACCACTGGTGTTGAAAAGACATCATCGACTTCAACTAGGAGCTTGCCTACAGAATTGGACGGGTATCTAAGGTGATAGATCTCCCAGGCCTTCTCTATTGATACGAATATCACCGGGCCCGCGAGACCCTTGTCCACAGCCAGCCCAACTCCAGTGACGTTCAGGAATTGAAGTCCGGCTGTTGTGTAGAGTTCTAAATCCTCCCCGACACTAAGATTGAGTAGGAACTTTGCCTCCCTTGTGAGATAGCATCCATTTCCAGACAGATCCAGTTGACCTTCTGTGGCGTTGAGGTATCCCACGTGACCCTCTAGTTCCAAATCAAGCCCGACAATGAAGAGGAAGATTGTGTCTGTTCCATTCCTCACCCATACATATTCTTCAATGCGGGGGATTGTATTCGAAACGAGAGGAATTGATTCCACGTCGGAACGCATGTCCGTGGTTATGCGGACTCCCCACTTCCCGCCATTTGAAACTACAATATCAATGGGAGATAGTGTATCCTGGAGAAAGATATTCGCGTTGTTCTGTAGGGTTGCGCTAGCTGACATGGCAGTATAGAGGAGGCTGACTGAGATTGCGATTGAGATGATTGTAAAGAGAGCCACGCGCCTTCGACGGAACGCATTCCGGAAGCCCATGCCTGCAATCCCTAGACTCAATCGGACCTCGACTCCAGCCCTTTGGAGGCAAAAGAGTGAATCAGCAAGATGACTCCAACCATCCAAACGAGGTTAAAGCATTTTTCGGACAGCCTCACATCCAACCACCCCTTCATTCATTCCGATAGCCGCAGGCGAGTCGTGAAATACCAACGTGGGCCCGAGAAACTACCAACGACCCATCTCATCCATAACCAGTGCGATACGCTTCATGCCTTTCTGGAAGTTCTCCAACTTTATACTCTCATTGGGAGAGTGTGCTCTTGATTCCACATCGCCAACTCCAATAGACACCATTGGCACATGGTCTTTGAACAAATACAGAGGCCCAGAGCCTGAGCTCGTAGGATGTACGCGAAGGTCTCCAAACACTGTCGCGTTT